>JBGMQT010000025.1:0-29779 GCA_048060695.1 Acidiferrobacterales bacterium | reverse complement strand
TTCTGGCCGGTGAGTTGGGCTCGCGTCGCCGGTTTTTTAGGAAGGGTGAGGGAACCTCGAAGAGGCAAGGATCGGGTGTCCTTTCTTCTTGGTTACTTCTACTTTGGACAAGCAAGAGAAAGTAACCTGCTGCCGGTCAGCCACCGGCATAATTGCAGTTGAAGCCCGCCACAAGCGGAACCTTAAAAGCAAGATCCCTCGACAGGGCTCGGGATGACAAAACGGAGAGGAGACAGGCCCGCCGAAGGCGGAACCAAATATAAAGAATCGCCCTCAGGAGAGGGCTCCTACCGGAGGGAGAAGGAATAGAAATAAAACCTAATACATATCCACCGGATCCACATCCAACGACCACCTCACCCGTTTCGCCTGCTTCTCTTTCTCAATAAGATCCAGCCATTGATTCAGAAACTGATGCAACGGCGGCCGGCTATTGCACTGCACCAGCAACTGCGCGCGATAGCGCCCGGCACGGCGCTCCATGGGCGACGGCACCGGTGACAACACCTCGACTCCCGACGCAGCAATCGCGCGACCGAGCGACTCGGCCTTCCTCAATAAATTCAGCGCCTCGCCGGCGGCCGTTGCCTCTGCCCGCAGCATGGCGAAATAACTGTAGGGCGGATAGGCTGCTGCCTTGCGCGCTGCGAGCTCCTGTTTGGCGAAACCACTGAAGTCATGTTCACTAAGCGCCAGGAAAACGGGGTTGTCGGGATGCCAGGTCTGGATCAGCACCTGCCCCGGTTTGTCGGCACGTCCGGCGCGGCCGCTGACCTGCATCACCTGCTGCAGCATTAATTCGGATGCCCGGAAATTGTAGCTGTACAGTCCCTGGTCGGCATTGACGATTCCAACCAGGGTAACGTCGGGAAAGTCGTGGCCCTTGGCCAGCATTTGTGTACCGACTAATATATCGGCCTCACCGGAATGCACACTGTTGAGTTTTTGTTCCAGCGAACCCTTGCGGCGCGTGGTATCGCGATCGATGCGCACGATATTGGCTTCCGGAAACAGGTGAGTGAGCGCTTGCTCGATGCGCTCGGTACCCTCACCCAGTGGTTGCAAATTTTCGCTTTTACACTCGGGACACGTCGTTGGTTTCATTTGGTCAGCGCCGCAGTGATGACAGCGCAGACGGCCACTGCCACGGTGCAGGGTCAGACGAGCGTCGCAACGATGGCAAGGGGCCACCCAACCACAGTCGTAACACATCAATACTGGCGAAAAACCGCGGCGGTTCAGAAACAACAGGCTTTGTTCCTTTTTCACCAACCGTGCCCGGATGGCCTGAACCAGCGGGTGTGACAGACCGTCATTTACCGCCAGCCGTTTCATGTCCAGCAACTCGATATCCGGCAGGTTCGCGTCGCGGGTGCGTTCGGGCAATTCCACCAGCTGGTATCGACCCTCGGTTGCCTGTTTTAGGCTTTCGAGCGATGGCGTGGCCGAACCCAATACTATGGGTATGGATTCGCGGCTGGCGCGCATAATGGCGACATCGCGGGCGTGGTAACGCATGCCGTCCTGTTGCTTGAATGAGCCGTCATGCTCCTCGTCGACCACGATTAATCCCAGACTGGAAAATGGCGTAAACACCGCTGAACGCGTACCCAACACTATTTTGGCGCGGCCTTCACGTGCGTGCAGCCAGGCTGCGAGACGCTCGGAATTGGACAGACCAGAATGCAGAGTGACAATCAATACCGGGAAACGACGCCGAAACCGCTCAATCAACTGCGGTGTCAGACCGATCTCCGGTACCAGCACCAGCGCCTGCTTTCCCGCGTCCAGCACCGGCTGCACCAGACGCAAATAGACCTCGGTTTTGCCACTGCCGGTGACGCCGTGGAGCAGGCTGCAGCTGAATCCTTCCCCGGAAGATTGAATAGTTTCGATGGCAATCTGTTGTGCCGCGTTCAATGTCGGCGGTGTATCGCGCTCGGCAGTGATTGTTGGTTTTTCCTCGCAACTGCTAACAGTTACCAGGCCCTTTTGTTCCAACTGGCGCATGGCAGCACGCCAGCCAGTGGATATTTCGTCTAACTCCGATGCTTCCATGCTGCCGTTGTTGCCAAGCGCTTCGACCAACCGCGCCTGTAACGGGGCTCGTTTCAATTTCGTGATAACGATCTCCCCGCCCATGTCGGTTAGTGTCCAGGAAAGTTTTTTTTTGACTTCTGCCGGGCGGTTCCGGCGCAACAATACTGGCAACGCCGTTTGAATGGCCTCGCCAATGGGGTGGTGGTAATAGGCAGCCGTCCACTCAAGCAGCTGCAACATTCTACCGGGCAACAAAGCCTCGGCATCCAGCACTGAAATGATGCGTTTCAGCTTCGTTGACGCGATGTCGCTGGTGTCGGCATAGCCCACTACCACGCCGACAGGCTGGCGACGACCGAATGGGGCGAGAACACGACTACCGATAGCAATTTTTGCATGATTGGATGGAGGCAGGTAATCGAAAGTGGTACGAAGGGGCGCAGGAATGGCGATTTTTAAAATTTTTTCATGCGCTGGCATGGCGCAAATGTACCACAGTGGCTCGCCACGGCTGTGCTTCGAGAGTGCGCTGTTTACATGGCAAAGGTCGAGCCAATTCGACACAAAATCGACAACTAATTGTTATAAAAAGGGAACAAAGTTACCCACAGAAGCTGTGGATAAAGTTGTGGATTACCAGACCAGCATTGACGTAAGTGCTTAATATTCAAGACCTGCTGTTAGATTGCTGAAAAAATAATCGATTTCTGTTAGTCACAAATAATCAATAGCTTACAAGCGTTTTCAAGCTGAAGGCCAATTTACTGTGGCCCTATAAGCTGCGCCAATAACACACTTATCCGGGACTGCCTAGCCTTGTGAATAAAGTATTTTCCTTGCAAATGCTAAGTGTGTGTTTTCATTGAATTGTCACAATCAGCATCATCGATGTCACGAACTACCTGCCAACTGTTTGAGATTGGAAGGCGGCGCCAGCAGGCCACGAATCACATCGGGATCTTCCAGTTGCTGTAGAAACCAGCGCAAGGCGCGGCCCTGGTGCTCCGTTCGCCAGGCCGCCAGGGACTGACCACTGCCTTTGTTCTCTTCAACCTCTTTCACCACCAGACGGCCGGCCGCCACATCCTCCTCAACCCATGATCGTGGCAGAAATCCCACTCCCAGGCCCATGCGCTGCGCCTGGTACTTTGCCATCATGTCCGGCACCGTCAATACCTCCTGACCTGAAAGCAGTCCCGAGGTCCTGGGTGGCAGGTGGCGCGAGCTGTCGGCCGCGCTTACCGAGCGATGACAGAGGATGTCACTGCTTTTCAGGGGCTCCGGCAAACGGGTCAGCGGGTGACCGGGTGCCATCGCGAAGACAAACTCGACCTCACCAATGGGCCGGGTGGCATATCCCCCGCCTGCCGGACCATCAGACGGCGCGCCGATAACCAGATCGGCACGACCGCTCACCAGCGCGTCCCAGTTTCCACCGAAGACCTCTGAAATCAGGCGTAAACGGGTGCCCTGCTGTTGTTGGTAAAACCGGTTCATCAGCTCGAACAATTGCTCCTGTGAAATCAGGGTGTCGGCGACGATGTTGAACTCTGCTTCCCAACCGGTGGCGACCCGTTTGACCCTGCCTTCGAGACTGACGGCGGCACGAAGCAGGTGCCGGCCCTCTTCCAGCAATTCGCGACCGGCCTCGGTAAGTTCAGCGCGGTGGCCACTGCGATCAAACAGGGCGACGTCCAGGTCTTCTTCCAGCTTACTGATGGAGTAGGTTACCGCCGACGGTACACGGTGCAGCTCTTCAGCCGCTGCCGCGAAGCTGCCGCGGCGGTCGATGGCATCGAGTACGGCGAGGGAATCCAGAGTCAGGCGCATGTTCAGTAAATTTGAATGAATGTTGCGAAATTATTTGCTATCGCCATAAAAACCACAAGTCTACACTGCAGGCCAGCATCACTATTATTGAATAATTACAACACTATAAATCAGTTATTGGGTCCACTACCCACAACATATAGAGGATACGTTAATGTCAGAAGCCAAAATCGCGCAAAAAGAACCTTACGCCGTTGAGCTTGAACCCGGCACCTATCACTGGTGTGCCTGTGGCCGTTCCCAGAACCAACCGTTTTGTGACGGTTCCCATGAAGAGACCGATATCGAACCGGTACCGTTTGAAGTCGAGGAAAAGAAGACCGTCTATCTCTGCGGTTGCAAACAGACCGGTGGCAAACCATTTTGTGACGGTACCCATGATAATCTCTAATGCCCACTTCCGGGACAACAAAAAATCACCGTTATCTAAAGCAAATTCCGCAGGAGGAAAACCATGAGTAACGTACTAAAACAATACGGTCCACTGGTTGGGCGCGTACTACTGGCTGTGATGTTCTTGCTGGCTGGTATCAACAAGATCGGGGGCTTCGCGGCCACATCCGGCTGGATGGCCAGCAAGGGCCTGCCTATGACCGATGTGCTGCTGGTATTGACCATCATCATTGAGATCGGCGGCGCTGTCATGATCATGGTGGGTTGGAAGGCAAGCATTGGAGCGGCGGCGCTATTGCTGTTCACGATTGTGGCCAGTTATGTTTTCCATGATTTCTGGAATCTGACCGATACACAAGCGATACAAACCCAGATGATCATGCTGATGAAGAACTTGTCGATCGTGGGTGGCTTGCTGATTGTCATGGCCTTTGGCACCGGCCCATACAGCGTGGAAAAAAGCTGAGCAAAATAGCTTGAGCAATAAACGGGGGAGGTACTATGCCTTCCCCGTTTTTTTGCCAGGGGTGATTAGCGATGGGACAATTTATAAACGGCAAGTGGACCACCGAATGGTACCAGCCCGATGAAAAGGGTCGCTTCATGCGACCAAAAACACGGTTTCACAACCAGATAACGGCCGATGGTTCTTCCGGGTTTCAAGCCGAAGCGGGGCGTTATCATTTGTATGTATCACTGGCGTGCCCATGGGCCCATCGCACACTGATCTTACGCAAGTTAAAAAAACTTGAGCATGCCATCTCCCTGTCCGTGGTTGATTATTTGATGGGTGAGGAAGGATGGAAATTTACAAACAATGCCGGCTGTATTCCAGATACGGTTAACAACAAAACATATCTAAGTGAGGTATATCTGCTGGCCAAGTCAGACTACACCGGTCGAGTAACTGTGCCGGTGTTGTGGGACAAGAAGAAAAAGACCATCGTTAACAATGAATCACGCGAAATCATTCGTATGTTCGATACTGAATTCGATGCCATCGGTGATGCGGCCGTGTCGTTCTACCCGGCCACACTGAAAGAGTCGATAGATGACACCATCGATGCGATTTACGAACCTGTCAACAATGGAGTCTATCGTTCTGGCTTTGCCACCAGCCAGCAGGCTTACGAGGAGGCGGTTACTCAATTATTCGATGCCCTGGATCACTGGGAGCAGGTGCTGGGCAAACAACGTTATTTGTGTGGCAGCGTGATCACCGAGGCTGACTGGTGCTTATTCACCACGTTGATGCGCTTCGATTCCGTTTATGCGGGTCATTTTAAATGTAACCTCAAACGTATTGTCGATTACCCCAACCTCTGGAACTACCTGAAAGATCTCTACCAGGTGCCCGGCGTGTCCGAGACGGTCAATATGGATCATATCAAAAACCACTATTACATGAGCCACGAGAGCGTCAATCCGACACGGATTGTTCCCAAGGGACCACTGATTGATTTCGGTGAAGCCCATAACCGCGGGCGTTTCTCTCCAGACTCATCAGACAGAACATCGGTAAAATTGGGAGAAGTATCACGATAGAAAACGCGCAAAAGCCAGTAGAGGGCATCTAGCGTGTTAACCAGTACACAAACCCGGGTACATCCGTCAGACCCCACGAGATAAACCAGGTATTCGAAACGCTGTTAACGTTTCTCGCACCAATTGCGACCCGCAAGCGATTCTGCAGAAACCCGGCATGTACATCGAATCCCCAGGTATCCACATTGCTTGTTGGCGACGTACCAAGTCGATGGTAGTACATCGGTGTAATGCCCCAGCTGGATGCGATTCCGGAACGGGTCAAACGTGTTAGATCCAGGCCCAGCGCGACATAGTTTGGGCGCGCACTTTGGGCAGATTCCAGAAATCCTCCCGCGAGTCCCACCGTTCCACGCACGCCAATTGTGGATTTTTTACCCACTGCCCAGGTCGGCTGCCAAGTCAATAAGAGATCGCTTTCTGCCGCATCGAAAGCAATTTCGTATGGCATAATATTTCGCCATACCCAGTCATCAGGAGCTGTCGAGGGAGAGAAAGTGAAGTCGGGGTATTTGTAGGTGCTGGACTGAAGTACATACGCCGACATACCCATATAACCCGTGGCGGCCTTCTCCCGTTTTTCGGGATCCGGCTCTCTGGCCTCATAAATTATCTCGGCCTGCTGCTCCAGATAAACCAGGCGGCTGGTCATACGTTTCATTAGTTCGTGGGGCCATTTATCCGGGTCTTCCATAATCTTCGATAATAGCGGTTCTTGCCCATCTTTCGTGGGAGTGGGTTGAAACCCGTTTTTGGCCAGATGGTCGAAAAATTCGTTCTCCACCGCGAACAACCCGGCAAAACCCTTGGGTTGTTGGCGATCAGCTTGTAGCGATTTATTCAGCCCTTCATCTATCAATCGCATGTCGTTATCTTGTTTTGGCATAGTGCGATAAAAGGATTTCACTGGAAATAATCTGGCGAACTCTTTTTGTGCCAGCAGTGCCAATACGTATCTACCGCGAGAATCCTCTGATAACCCTATATCGTCGATATAACGCTTCGCGAACACGTTCAGGCATTCATCGTAGTCGATCCGCTGTTTGAGTGAAAAATGCTTGCCGCACCTCACTGTACTGGCCAGCATCACAGCGTCGTAAATCCCGACGTAATAGTCGTACTCGCGAAACTTGTAATCCATAAATGCGCCGAAACTTGCGAGTAGTGTGCCTGTAATCGGCGAACCGCGACTGGATACACGAATCTTGCGGTCATTGAGGGCCGATGCACGAGATCGGCGGATGGTCAGATCATATTTATTTAATAATCCTGATCGCCTGGCGGTGTTCGTCAATGCATCTGCCAACTGCTTGCGCAGCCGGGGAATATTTGCCCGACATTCTGCTTTTACAGCTACCCGAAAACCACTGACGGGATTTCGGCAATCGTAAACAATTCTCGCCCTACGCAACTTGATCGGCGACAAAGGTCGGGTGATCGGGAGAAGCTGATAATTATAGGCAGTCTCAAGCAGTAATCCGCTACGTCGCAATGCCTCAACACATCTTACTGAACCGGAAAAGAAAGGCAGGTCTTCGTTGCAGTTTAATCGTGACCCTTTAGCCTTGAGCTCATTGGCCATGCCATAGGCGATCTCGGACAGGTTTAGTGCCCATTGATCACCGGATAACTCGCGATACAGTTCATTACTGCGGGCGGTGCCCAGCGCGCCCAGTAACAGCGAGCTCTCGGAAGAGATATTGTATTCCATCTTGCGACAGGCAGGCGGTGGATTGTCAGAGCTACAGGCACTGCTGTCACTGGCCCTGGGCTTGTCATAACGCAATCTGTTTGGATTCAGATATAAATAATTAACCGGGATCGGATTTTTTTTAGCCTGCTTGCCGGACTCGGCGAGAATTCGTGCCAGTCCCACCGGGATATTGTCGAACAGACCTCCGTCTGCAAATTCTGCCTCCTCCAGCTGGTACCCTTTCGGACAAATCCTGTCGTTATCGCTGAGTACTGATCTATTTTCATTGTCGTCATATCGAGACGAAACGCGGCGCGTCTCCAGACTGCAATATTTAAACCGCTTGCGGCCAAACCCGATTGGTACAGCACTGCTGGTGAGCACTGCCTGTACCACATCGTCGTCACTGATCGAGTACCGGGGCATACCGCGTTTGCGAGGCAACAATATCATTGCCGGGTCCCGGTGCTCCGAAAAATCTGTCGGATCAAATCGAAACCGGCCCTTTCGGTCTTGCCCCACATAGAATACGAACGGTATATAGAAACGCTGGTTTTGCACCGTCGCGGCACCCAGCACCATTTTCCGGGGTTTAACGCGAGTGACCGTTACACCCAACGGTACCCGGCACCCGGGGCGGAATGATGGCCTGCTCCAGGTCTTCCTCAGGAATGAAGCTGAATCCAGCAGAGTCTTGCGTGCCAGCAAGGCATCGTCATCACGGTAGATCGGGGAATCCGGTGTGGGTGGCAGTAATTGGTTCACGTCCGGGCTCAGCCAGACATCACGAAATATATTGTTGTTCACGCGATTTTCTATGCCACCTTGTTTTTGCGGCAAGGCGCACCATGCGAGTGCCGATAAAAGGGAATTGATGCCACCAGCGGACGCGCCGGCGACACTGCTGAGTTCCACTGGATTATATATACCGCCGATGGGAGAACGTTTGCCGGAACTCTCGCGTAGAATCTGGATCAATGCCCAGTTGATCCCGGCTTCGTACGCCCCTTTGCTGCCACCACCACTGATAGCGATTGCAAAACGCTGAGTGGTCTTGGCCGCCTGTACCGGTCCAGCGGCAAGAACAAAACCGGCGACAAGTAGTGCAACACAAATCTGGCCTAATGGCTTTTTTAAAACCTTGTTTCGCTTATTTATCAATCCTGGTTCCGTTTTTTTTTGGTTGTCAGTTACCGGACAAGCAACGGTTTCAATTGCATCAGCAGTGGCAAGAATTCATAAATTCCACGATACCACAATACATCGCAGGTGGCAGCGCCCTATTAACTGTCATAATGGTCGTATGTTCCGAGAGCGTGGAGAACGTCATTCATGACAGATTGGTCACAAATTTGCCGACATATCTCTGAAGTCACCGGTGAATCATTTAAACATACCGACCGGCAGTCCATTGGAGGTGGTTCGATCAATTCCACATATTTGTTGCGTGATGAGGGTCGGGCTTATTTTGTCAAACTCAATAGCGTATCGTTGCTCGATATGTTTGAGGCAGAAGCCGATGGCCTCAACGAATTGCTGTCGACTAATGTTATCAGGGTACCAAGGCCAATCTGTGTTGGTACCCATGGCGGCGAAGCCTATATTGTCATGGAAAATATCCCGTTAGGCGGCAAGGGTAGCGGCCCGAAACTGGGTGAACAACTTGCGAGCATGCATCGCAAGAGCTGGGACAAGTTCGGCTGGTATCGCGACAACACTATCGGTTCGACACCCCAGTCCAACGCACCCTCTAGTAGCTGGACAGAATTTTATCGCGAACATCGCTTGCGATTTCAGCTCGACCTGGCAGCCCGAAATGGCGGTAGCCAACTTCTGGATCAGGGTGAACACCTGCTGGAGAATATCGAGAACTTTTTTGCAAACTACCAACCCGTATCATCGCTGCTACACGGCGACCTGTGGAGTGGCAATTATTCGTATGATGACAAGGGGAACCCGGTGATTTTTGATCCGGCAGTATATTACGGGGATCGCGAAGCCGACATCGCCATGACCGAGCTGTTCGGGGGTTTCCCGAGTGACTTCTATAACGCCTATAACGCTGCATGGCCGATGGATGCCGGCTACGAAGTGCGCAAAACACTTTATAACCTCTATCATGTAATTAATCACTTCAATCTGTTCGGCGGCGGGTATTTGTCCCAGGCCAATCACATGATCTCGCGACTGCTTAGCGAGATTCGCTAACCTCCGTTGGCCGGCAAGTACGAGGACAAATAGCGTGACACAAACTGAGCGTAAACCAACTTCGGTCGCGACCATTGCCATTGTGCTGGTTCTGTTGATTGGTTTACCACTGTCGGGTTTGCTAACCAGCGGCCAACCCATTGCACGTTATCTCGAGTTCCCGCCGCTAACTCGTTACCTGCAGCCTACCGCCTTTTCATGGCCAGTCTCCATCGCTGTCACAGCGTTTGTCTTGTTGGCGGTCGCACCCCTTGTATTTCACATTCTGCGTTCCAGATCAGATGCATTGTCGTTAGCATTGAAATATTCCTTTCCGTGGTGGGGGTGGGCGGGATTGTTTTGGTTAGGTGTGGTCTGGGTGCTGGCATGGACCCGCTTCGACTGGTTCGCACCCTGGCAGCGTCATACCTTTGCGCCGCTCTGGCTGGGTTATATTGTGGTTGTGAACGGGCTTACGTTTAAACGTCGCGGTTCCTGCCTGCTTATCAATCGCCCTGGTTATCTTGCCGCTTTATTTATTATTGGCACTATTTTCTGGTGGTATTTTGAATACCTCAACCGCTTCGTACAAAACTGGTACTACATTGGCATCGGTGATTTCAGTCCCCTGGAGTATGTCGCTTTCGCCTCGCTGTCATTTTCCACTGTGCTGCCCTCAGTAATAAGTACGAAAGAACTGCTAGAGACGTTCCCGCGACTGTCCGCCGGATTGGAAAGTTTTTATCCCTTGCGATCAAGCAATCCATGCCGTTTTGCTTCGGTTGTTTTGATTTTCTCGGCCATTGGTCTGGCCAACATTGGCAAGGAACCAGGCTATTTGTTTCCGTTATTGTGGATTGCACCACTTCTCATTCTTGTCAGCGTACAAACCTTGCGTGGCGAAGCCCATGTTTTTGGACCACTCGCACAGGGCAACTGGCGCAACCTTTGGCTGGCAGGACTGGCTGCGCTAGTGAGCGGGGTTTTCTGGGAGATGTGGAATTTCTTCAGTCTCGCTCATTGGCAATACGCCGTACCGTTCATACAAAGATTTCAAATATTTGAGATGCCGGTAATTGGCTATGCCGGCTACCTGCCGTTTGGCATCCTCTGTATAGCGGTCGCGGAGATTGTAATGAGCAACGACACCGAAACCGGGTCGACCAGTTAATCCACCGGCTGATCGGCAAGCTGACACATAGTAATACTGGATGTCTGGATGACGTTATGTACATTGCAATAGAGCTATCGCCATGTGGCAGGATCTATTTCATCAGCTTTGTGATCAGCAGCATTTTCAGAACAATCTGGAGAATCCAGGGGCGAACAGCGTGCGGAATCGTTGATTCCTCCACATTACGAAACGAACTTTTGGCGGACCTGGAAAGACGCGAGTAGCGTTCGCTATCGCAGGAACCGCTCGCGCGCTATTGTGGATGACAATCTGAATCGCGATCAGGATTTTACAGTTACGGTGCGAAAAATCAGCGCGGCATGCTTGGAATAGGGCCTCCCATGGTGTATGGTTTTTCTATCTGCTGAACAGTTTTTACAAGGAACCCTCCGTTGAAAATGGATCCGCAATTAAAGGAACACATCACAGCAAAAACGACATGGAGTCGTGGTCTCTATATCCTTCTGTTTGCCATTGTTTTCAATATTGCCGAGATACTGGTGGTTGCCGTAGTTTTGTTCCAGTTTCTATCCACCTTGCTGACTGGCAATAACAACCAACAACTACTGAGACTTGGGCGACAGCTAAGTAGTTTTGTAAGACAATTATTAATGTTCGTCACCTACAACAGTGAAGAAAAGCCGTTTCCCTTTGGTCCGTGG
Organism: Acidiferrobacterales bacterium; assembly: GCA_048060695.1. Classification (GTDB taxonomy): domain Bacteria; phylum Pseudomonadota; class Gammaproteobacteria; order Acidiferrobacterales; family JAJDNE01; genus JAZFSZ01. The sequence goes on along the minus strand of JBGMQT010000025.1, from coordinate 18,255 downwards.
CCAAATATGACGGAGGACACCGCATTACAGGCGCCGGCGAAGAAGAAAGCCGCTAAAAAAACCACTACCAAAAAAACCGATAACAATTAATAAATTTGTGTCAATTGTTGACTTGAATCAGATCACTATTTTGCTAGCACTGGATTGACAAAGAATTTTCTCGTCTCTTTGCCCTAATCCTCGCCAAACAATGGCTTAACCAGGGAAATTCCACTTAGTGGTTGCGTCACGAAATATGCAATCTATAACTGTATGTAGCAGGTTTTTTCCTGGACAGGCGTCATCGGTCAGCAATCGGCTAGGATAAGGATATATCTATGAAAATTTCGACAAAAGGCAGATACGCGGTTAGCGCACTTATAGAGATTGTGCTCAGCAGTGAAAAAGGACCGATCACGCTGAGTGATCTTGCCGCCATGCAGGGTATTTCACTGTCATATGCTGAGCAGCTTTTTGCTGGATTGAGGAGGCAGAGTATTGTGAAGGGAACCCGCGGTCCCGGCGGCGGGTTCGCGTTGGCACGTGCGCCGCATGAGATTACCATCGCCGAAATTATTCGTGCCGTTTACGACAATGACGCCGAGAATACCGGCGACGAAACGAACGACGATGGCAAGCGTGCGGCAACATACTGGAAAAATCTGGACCATCGCATCGATACGTTTCTGGAAAAAATTACGCTGGCCGATGTCATCGGCCCGGGTAGATCGAGCGCAGACTCTATGAGTTTCGGCGCCTGACCAGTCAATTAACGCCTAAACGTCAACACTGACCTGGCAGCAATAATTATCCAGTCTCAAGTTCTGCTTGAACCGCTGCTTGAGTGATGCGGGGTATGGCAGTGTGGCCATTGCCGCCCGTGGTTACAGAACAATCAGCAAATGTCGGTAAGTCCAGTTTCCTGCAAACTCACGGACACCCGATAGGTAATACCTCGATTCTGGCTTTCATGACCAATCCCTTTCATGACCAATCCATGGTGTCAGCGTATCCGGTATCGATTGCGTTCGCTGGACTGAGCGATTCGGCGTTTGCACGCGATAGAACCAAAAAAACTCGCCGGCTGGCGGGTTTTCACAAATATGATACGTGATCGCTCACCTAAAAAAGTCAAAAACGCAGGTTGATGCCCACGTGCAAGCCATCGTCTATGATTACGGTACCACCTGCATCCGGGTTTACAGAAATATTGTGTACCCCCACATAGACACTGGCGGTCTCGATCATTTTATATTCCACACGAACACCGTATTGGGTTAAACCGGTTCCACCAAAGGTAATGATATCGGGCGCATAGTAGAGGTAGCCCCCCACGCCGACTTTTGATGAGCGCGGAAAGTAGATTGCCTGTCCACCAATGGCAGCAGCTGTGATCGTTGTGCCGCTAATGGAAGTAAGATAGATCTTGGCGCCCAGTCCACCTTCCATCTTGGAGCCGGATCCATATTCTCTTCCGAGCACCAGCAGACCCACGTTAGCCACCCAGTCGTTGGATGTATTGGTCAGAAACCCGAAGTTGAGGTCGGATCCGCGATAGGCGGTTAGATAATCGATGCTGACAGTTTTGTTGTTAACGAAGATATCAAGGCCCTCGGCACGTACCGTACCCGCAGTGGCCAACAAGATGATGGCGATAAGGTGTCTTCGCATGAAAAGCTCCTGCATATTGGTATCGGGTGTCCTGTTGGGCGGCAATCATCACATTCACAGGACGTGAATTCAAGGGCCTAGGTCTGGGCAAGTGCTACGACTATCTTGTTGCGCGTATTTTCATCCGCAACAGCCAGCGCATCGTAGGCGCGCTTCAGTAATCCCTCTGGTTTATCGCCCGGAGAGTAGAGTGTCAGTGAACTGGTAAACGTGGGCAAACGCAAACTTTTACCGCTAATCTGTATCACGGTATCCGCAGCGCGTTTTTGTGCTTTCTCCAGCGCGCTTAAGGCGCCTTCCTTCTGGGTATTGGGGAACAGGATGCCGAACCTGTTGTCGTTCAACCGCGCCACCGCATCGTAGCCCCGAAATCCGGTGAGTATTTGATTGGCAAATGTTCTGATGACTTCATCGCCGGCGTCCTTTCCGATCTGTCCTCGATAATTCTCGATTTGATCCAGCACTACCACCGAGAGCGCAAGAGAGAAACCGTATCTTTTACTACGGCCAATTTCAGCCTCTATTTGTTTGTTAAAGGCGACTTTATTTTGCAACCCGGTTAGCTCGTCTACCAGACTCTGATCCCGCACACGCCCAAGCTCGTCTTTCAGTAGATCGCGATCGAGCTGACTGATTTTCAAATAGTGATTCGTTGCGCCAAGATCCTTACCGAGTGCCTTGTTACCTTTGAGCAAGTCCTCAAGTCCCATCACCAACAGGTGTTTAATATCAAGCACATCATCAGAGCTGTCGGCAAGTTTGAGGGCCCTGAGATTTCTCCGCAACAAATGGTGGTATTCGCGGGAGCGGGAAATACTATCCGCCACCTTGCCAGCGAATGTTTCGTGTAACCGGTCAACACGATCCCGGCTGATAACATTAGAACGCGCAGACGATGCGGACGGTACTGTCAATTCCTCACTTTTGGTCGCCAGGGGCTTCGCTGGTGATGGTGATGGTGAGACAGTATCGTCGCCGACAACAATATCAGGCGTGCTGGAAACACTATTACTCTTGCTATTAAAAGTCGGATCGATCGAAAGTGGTGGAGAGGATTTTTGTTCAGCCACCGGGCGACGGCTGCGCGATAGTTCTTCCCTGACATTGTCGGGAACACGGTCGGCGATGGTCGTCCGCTGTGGTTTTGCTACCTGCCTGACGGGAAGTTCATCAATGGATAGCGTATCTTCCACATTGATTTCGATTTCATGGCGGTCATTTCTATTAGTAGAGAGTTTCGCCGTTGTTTGCTCTTTATCTTCTTGCGCCACCAATGGTCTAAGGGACGCCTTGATTGCTGCGGACTTCGCCTCTCTGGAAGCCTGATCCTCGGATAACCGCCCGTAATCACCGCCAGAATCCAGTGTATCTTTACGCCTGCCTGCTGGCGCAACATTATTCTCCACCGGGCTCTCTTGTTCTGCCAACAGAGTTTGTCTCTCCTCAACGACCTCACTTGCCTTTCGCTTCTCCAACTCCTTTTCGAACGTTGATTCGTCCAGTTCCAGGCCTTCTATCTCGAGAGATTCGGGGCTAGAAGGATTTGCGTGCGTTGCAATCACTGGATCGTTGGCAGGTTTCTCTTCTCTTGGCTCGAAAGCTGGCGCGGGTTCGTCAGGCTCCTCCGGTAACCCCTCCAACACCACCTCTTCTGGTGCTGGCGGTTTCGATGGAATTGTTCGGGTGATTGCGGTTTTGTCCTCATCATCTTCCAGATGAGGCATCAGTCGCTGTTGCAGCAGCCGCACCTTAACGCGGGTAACTGTATCGCCATCCTGATTCGCGGCGTACTTGTGCAACAAAGCGTGCAGGAAACTGACAAAGTCACTGCCGGTATCGCCGGTATATTCTCCGCCACGATTTTTCAGGCCGCGATCAATCATACGATACAAGAACAACCCGTCCGGGGTCTTGCGCAAACCCTCGAGTTGCGCCTTGATCGACTCGATTAGATCATGCTCTGCGGGTGTAGCCGACAAGCTCTGTGCCCCCTTTGAACGCCTGAGTGCCTGTACAAATGCTGTACCTAATTATTTAGAACGAAATGTATCCTAATGCAATAGAAAATAACAACTTATCGCCGATATTTCATGCAAAGTTGCAGGAATTAGCGGTCGATTTAGCGATATTGAGGATTACCGTGCGACGACTATAAGCACAGAATTTTTTATCGCCTCTGCCAGATTTTGCAAAGTGTCGCCTGCCGGTTTGACCTCGTCGAGCACCAGGTCCCGCTCCTCCAGACGCTCGATAAAATCCAGCAACAGGTCACTTTTCATGGCGTAATTAACGTTTTGCGGCAAGTCACCCGTCCACCGAAAAACTTTTACTGCGCTCAGCTTCGAGGTCACGACACCAATGACTTTACCTTGCATGTTTATCAATGGGCCACCGCTATTGCCGCTCTGGAGAGCAACCGTAATCTGATAAGTGCGTTTGTCATCGAGTAAACCACTGAGGGCACTAACAATACCGTCGGTCAATTTGGGCTGGCTACCCATAATCTTGGGGTGGGGATAACCGATCGTGAATACTTTAGTCCCTAACATAGCTGGCTTTTCAGCGATCATCAGGGCTGGCGGCAGGGCGTCGATATCATCAACTTGTAACAGAGCCAGGTCATTTTCGATATCCACCTCCAGGATGCGGGCGCTTATCCGGCTATTGTCTGTGCGAATCAGGGTAATGTCGTTACGGCCCGAAATGACATGGTTGTTGGTAACTATCAGGCCTTCTGCAATAGGCCAACCGGTGCCCATGCTGTAGCTCTCACCTTCAGCAATCTTTTCTTGTTCTCCCGACTGGCGTTGACCCTGTGTCTTCGATACGCTTTTCGGCGGGATATTTCCGTATGAGCCGTTACGGCACTTACCGAGCACCAGGTTGCCGATTTGATCGGGGGAAGTTTTCGTGTCGACCTGAAAGTCGTAGATGTAATACACAACAGGGCGCAACACCGCCTGCGGATCGTCCAGGTATTGCTCGATACGGTATTCCTGAGACTCCGCCCAGGCGATCATGGAATCCAGGGGCACGCCCTTGCGCATCTGTACTGCGACCGACACCGTGAGTTTACGCAGGGAATTACAATACTCCGGATTAATGCCACCGGCATGCGAAACGACGGGCAGAATCAGATTGCCCGCAACAATAGTGGCCAACAACAGTAATTTCACCATGTCTCCAATTCTAGACTGCGTATCTGTTATTAGTTAAGGCAGCCCTGACTTATTCAGCGCTGCCCGAGGTACGGAAATTGTCGTCATTTCCAGGTACTACAAGCGACTGAAACTATCCGGGAAAATCTACTGACAGATACAGCTAATTATTGTGATAACGAGTGCTCATTTCATGCACGGCATCAATAAATGTATCGACATGCGCGGGATCCACCTGAGGATGAATACCATGACCCAGATTAAATACCATGCCGGAGCCGTCACCATAACTCTTCAGTATCCCGGCAACTTCCTCGCGGATGCGATTCGGATTCGCATACAGTACACAGGGATCCATATTGCCCTGTAGAGAGACCCGATCGCCTACCCGCGCCCTGGCATCACCCATATCAGTAGTCCAGTCTATGCCCAAGGCATCGCAACCGGTATCAGCCATGGTCTCCAGCCATTGGCCGCCATTCTTGGTAAACAGTATCACCGGCACAATACGTCCGTCGGCCTCGCGCGTCAGACTATCAACAATCGTCTGCATATATCGCAACGAGAATTCCCGATAGTCGCGAGGGGTAAGCACGCCTCCCCAGGTATCGAATATCATAATTGCCTGCGCGCCCGCAGCAACCTGGGCATTGAGATAGTCGACTATAGAATTTGCCACGGTGTCGAGCAATCGATGAAGTGTCGCTGGCTGGTCAAACAGCATCTGTTTTATAATATCAAAACCTTTACTGCTGCCACCTTCGACCATATAAGTGGAGATGGTCCACGGGCTGCCGGCAAAACCTATCAGAGGAACATTCCCATCGAGCTCTTTGCGTACCAGCCTCACTGCATCCATCACATAGCGTAACTCCTGCTCGGGATCCGGTCGTTTGAGCGCATCGATATCCGATTCGGTTCTGACCGGATTCCTGAATTTCGGACCCTCGCCAGCTTCAAAATATAATCCAAGCCCCATGGCATCGGGTACGGTGAGAATGTCTGAAAATAAAATAGCGGCATCCAGCGGGTAGCGCTGCAGTGGTTGCAAGGTCACTTCACATGCCAGTTCCGGCGTTGAACACAGGGTCATAAAATCGCCTGCCTTGCTGCGGGTTTCACGATACTCGGGAAGATACCGCCCGGCCTGGCGCATCATCCATACCGGTGTTACATCTACCGGTTGACGCAGCAAGGCGCGCAAAAAACGATCATTTTTTAACTCAGCCATAAATTATTTTGTAGATTGTTTGAAACGCTATCGGAATACGGGCAAGCGTCATTTAAACGTCCAGATAATCCAGAATACCTTCGGCGGCCTCGCGGCCTTCCCATATTGCGGTTACCACCAGATCCGAACCACGCACCATATCGCCGCCGGCAAATATTCTAGGGTTGCTTGTCTGGTATTTGAATTCTTGTTGGCCGTCCGCCTTTACACGACCGCGCTCATCTATATCAATATTAAAATCGACAAACCAGTCAGCCGGGCTGGGCTTGAAACCAAACGCGACAATAACGCAATCAGCTGGAACTATTTCCTCGCTACCCGCCACCGGCTCAGGGCGGCGACGGCCACGTTCATCGGCTTCGCCCAGCCGGGTAGTAACAACCTTAACGCCTTCTACTTTTCCGGCGCCGACGATCTCTACCGGTTGGCGATTAAACCTGAACTGAACGCCTTCTTCCATCGCGTTGCCGACCTCTCGTTTTGAACCAGGCATGTTTTCCTGGTCCCGACGATAGACACAAACCACGCTCGCAGACTTTTGACGTATGGAGGTACGGTTACAATCCATCGCTGTATCCCCACCGCCAAGCACTACCACCTTCTTTCCTTCCAGATTAATAAAGTCTGTCGCCTCCTTGTGGTAGTCATTGCAATGATTGACATTGGATATCAGGAAATCGAGTGCAGCATAAACCCCGCCGAGTTCTTCGCCCGGAATTCCTGCGTGTATATAGTTGTAAGTGCCCATACCCAGAAACACTGCATCGTATGCATCAATTATCTCACTGAATGCAATGTTCTTGCCGACATCAACGCCGAGTCGAAACTCGATTCCCATCCCTTCAAATATTTTACGCCGGTTTGTAACTACTGCTTTCTCCAGTTTGAACTCGGGGATACCAAAAGTCAGCAAGCCGCCAATTTCAGAATAACGATCATATACTGTTGCCTTGACGCCATTTCGAGCCAGCACGTCGGCACAACTCAGTCCGGCAGGGCCCGCACCAATAATTGCAACCCGCTTTTTACTGTCTTCTACTCGCGACAGGTCCGGTACCCACCCCTGGGAGAATGCGGTATCCGTAATATATTTCTCGATTGATCCAATTGTTACTGTACCAAATCCACCTTCATTCAGGGTGCAGGCGCCTTCGCACAATCGCTCTTGTGGGCACACCCGACCGGTGATCTCCGGCAAGCTATTGGTGCGATGTGACAATTCCACTGCTTCGGTGATATTGCCTTCGGTGACCAGCTTAAGCCAGTTAGGGATGTAATTGTGAACCGGGCACTTCCACTCGCAGTAGGGATTCCCGCAATGCAGACAGCGATCGGCCTGTTCTTCGGCATGCTGTTTGTCGAACGCACCATAGATTTCGCAGTAATTCTCTATCCGGACTACCGCTGCTTTTTTCTCCGGATCGTGGCGAGCGATCTGAATAAATTGAAAATTTTTTCCCATCTATTAGAACCTCGTCACAATTTGCGCGCGGTCATCAGGCTGCAGCACGGCGCAAATCCTCCAGCAGGGATTCGAGCTTGGTGGCTTTCGGCTTCACCATCCAGAATTTGCCAACACAATCTGCAAAATTGTCGAGGAAATATTTACCGCGCTGGCTACCGGTCTCGACTGCAAATTCCTCGATGATTTCACGCAGGCGGTTCCGGTGTGCCTCCATGCTTTCAGGTGCAATCCGCTGAATATCAATATCCTGATTGATGCAGTCGGCAAAATGATTGTGCTCGTCAAATATATAGGCGAAACCCCCGGTCATGGCGGCACCAAAATTGATACCAGTGCTGCCAAGCACCGTTACATGACCGCCGGTCATGTATTCGCAACCGTGATCGCCTACGCCTTCGATGACGGCATGACAACCGGAATTGCGAACACCAAAACGTTCTCCAGCAAGACCAGCCGCAAACAATTTACCGCCAGTGGCACCATACAAACAGGTATTGCCAATGATGGTGGTCTCATGACTGTTGAAACCACTCTCTCGTGGCGGGTAAATGACCAACTTGCCGCCGGCCATGCCCTTTCCGACATAATCATTGGCATCGCCTTCAAGATACATATGCAAACCACCGGCGTTCCATACACCAAAGCTCTGACCGGCGGTTCCGTTGAGACGCAGAGTTACCGGATTGTCTTCCATGCCAATATTGCCGTGGCGGGCGGCTATCTCTCCGGACAGGCGCGCGCCGATAGACCGGTTAGTATTGCGTACCTGGTACTGAAATTCACCGCCTTTTTTGTTCTCGATCGCCTCCAGGGTATCAATCACCATTTGTTCAGCGAGCTCGCCTTTGTCAAAAGGCGCATTGAAAGGTTCGGTGCAGAACTGTGGTTTATCTGCATCCACACCACCATCACTAATCAGGGCGGACAAATCCAGTGATTGTTGTCTGGCTGTTTTACCTTTAATGGTTGTCAGCAAATCGGTGCGGCCGATGATCTCCTGCAGGCTTTTTACTCCCAGCGCAGCAAGATATTCACGCACTTCCTCGGCAACAAATCTGAAATAGTTCATGACCGATTCCACTTCGCCGCGATAGTAGTCCATGCGCAACACCTTGTCCTGAGTGGCAATGCCAGTGGCACAGTTATTCAGATGACAAATACGCAAGTACTTGCAGCCCATCGCAACCATGGGACCGGTTCCAAAACCAAAACTTTCTGCACCCAGAATCGCCGCCTTAACGACGTCGAGACCTGTTTTTAACCCACCATCAGTTTGTAAACGGACCTTGTTACGCAAATTATTGGCGCGCAATATCTGGTGGGTCTCGCTTAGGCCGAGCTCCCAGGGACTGCCGGCATACTTGACCGAGGTTAACGGTGACGCGCCGGTACCCCCATCGTAACCAGAGATAGTAATGAGGTCGGCATAGGCCTTGGCAACACCGGCAGCAATGGTTCCCACACCAGCCTCGGCAACGAGTTTGACGGAGACCAGCCCATCCGGATTGACCTGCTTGAGGTCGTAAATCAACTGCGCCAGATCTTCAATCGAATAAATATCATGATGTGGTGGTGGTGAAATAAGAGATACACCTGGCTTGCAGTAACGTTGTTCAGCAATGAGATCATTTACCTTATGGCCCGGCAACTGGCCACCCTCACCTGGCTTTGCACCTTGAGCAATCTTGATTTGCATGACTTCGGCAGACCTGAGATAGGCTGGCGTTACGCCAAAGCGACCCGAAGCCACTTGTTTGATTTTCGAGCGTCTGTCAGTACCGTAACGAGCCGGGTCTTCGCCACCTTCACCGGAATTGGAGCGTGCGCCCAGACGATTCATCGCCACTGCCAGTGTTTCGTGCGCCTCGGGCGACAATGCCCCCAGGCTCATGGCAGCAGAATCAAAACGTGTCACGATATCGCTTACCGGTTCAACACTGTCGATAGAAACTGGCGTGTTACTTTTTCGCAGGCCAATCAGATCGCGCAGGGAGATCGGGTCGCGTTCATTCACCAACCGCGCATAAATTTTCCATTTTTCCATATCGCCACTGGATACCGCTTCTTGCATTGCGTGAACGACATCCGGATTGTAGGCATGGTCTTCGCCACCGTAGACGTACTTTAGCAGGCCGCCCTGATCAATTTGTTTGCGACCAATCCAGGCGATTTTGCACAGTTTTTCCTGGTCGTCCTCAAAATCCTCAAAACGAATGCCGGCGATACGGTTGGTGGTGCCAACAAAACATAAATCGACCACTTCCTGATGCAGACCTACCGATTCAAACAATTGTGCCCCGCGATAACTGGCGATGGTCGAGATACCCATTTTCGAGGTGATTTTATATAGACCTTTGTTGATACCCTTACGATAATTCGCTTCCAACTCGGCAACATCACGACCTGCGCTGTTCTCGCCAGAGCGTGCCATGTCATTTAGACATTCGTAGGCAAGGTAGGGATAGATACATGTGGCGCCATAACCGATTAGAACGGCGAAATGATGCGGGTCCCTCGCTACGCCGGTCTCTACAAGCAGGTTAGCATCACAGCGCAGGCCTTCGCGCACAAGACGGTGGTGTACAGCCCCGGTGGCAAACAAGGCATGCACCGGCCGTTTATCGACCGCGATATCACGATCACTCAGCACCAACACAATCTTACCATTGTTAACAGCATTCACAGCCCGGGTGGTTATATCGACGATCGCGTCTTTAAGAGCAACATCCTGCGGATAGTTAAGTGAAATCACTTCCATCGCATAATCGTTTTCCGTTTTACCCATTTCCAGCAATTGCTGAAATTTTCCGTAGGATAATACCGGTGAATCCATTAGCAGACGGTCGGCATGCTGCGGCGTCTCCTCAAACAGATTGCGCTCGCGCCCCAGACAGGTTTCCAGCGACATAACGATTTGTTCGCGAATGGGGTCGATCGGCGGATTAGTTACCTGGGCAAACTGTTGCCGGAAGTTATCGAAAGGGGATCGTATCTGCTTCGACAATACAGGGAACGGTGTATCGTCGCCCATGGATCCAATGGCTTCCTGTCCGTTTTCCCCCAGTACGCGAATGATCTCATCACGCTCTTCGAAGCTGACATGGAACATCTTCTGGTATATGTTCAGTTGCTCGCCGTCCATAAACTCGCCAGCAAGTTGCTCGTCGAATTTTGACCTCAGGTGGCGCGCGCGTTCGGACATCCATTTTTTATAGGGCTGTGCACCTTTAAGCCGATTGTCGATGTCTTCCGGCATCAGCAGCTTGCCAGTTTCAGTATCGACCGCAATCATCTGGCCCGGCTTGAGGCGGCCCTTCATCAGAACGTCGCCGGGTGCATAATCGTAAACACCGATTTCGGATGCCAGCGTGATATGCCGATCTTTCGTTACCACCCAACGCGCCGGTCGCAGGCCATTGCGATCCATGGAACAGGCCGCATAGCGCCCGTCAGTCAGTACGATTCCAGCCGGGCCATCCCACGACTCCATATGCATGGAATTGTATTCATAAAATGCGCGCAGATCGGCATCCATGGTTTCGATATTTTGCCAGGCGGGCGGAATCAGCAAACGCATGGCGCGGAATATATCCATGCCACCCGCCAGCAGTGCTTCCAGCATATTGTCGAGACTTGAAGAATCCGATCCCTCCATATTTACCAAGGGGCGAATCTGGTCCATGTTCGGGATTAACGGAGTCTCGAATTTATGACTGCGGGCCACTGACCAGTTCCGATTGCCCTGCACCGTGTTGATCTCGCCGTTGTGGGCGAGGAAGCGGAAGGGTTGTGCCAGTCGCCACTGTGGCCAGGTATTGGTAGAAAAACGCTGATGAAAGACACACAATGAGGAAGCCAGCGTTTCGTTTTGCAAATCTTCGTAAAACACAGGCAGGTTGGCTGGCATCACCAGACCTTTGTACGAAATCACGCGCGACGACAAGCTGGCTATATAAAAGGTATCGTCATCATCTTCGATAGACTTTTCTGCCAGCCGCCGAGCAACATACAACCGTCGTTCAAACTCCGCCTCGTCCAATTCCTCGGGCGCATTCACAAACACCTGCTCGATCACGGGCAGGGTTTTAAGCGCCTCCTCGCCACAAGCGTCGGCATTTACCGGTACCTTGCGCCAGCCAGCAACCAGCAGTCCATAGTCTTGCAGTTTTGAATTGACGCAATCGCGCGCACTGCTGGCTTTGTGTTCATCCTGGTGCAAAAACACCATACCAACGGCATAGGTCCCGGTGAGATCGATGCCCAGTTTTTCGGCAACTGATTTTAGATACGAATCGGGTTTGCGCATCAGTAGGCCACAACCATCGCCGGTTTTGCCATCGGCGGCTACTGCACCTCGGTGAGTAAGGCAGGCAAGAGACTCAATGGCAGTTTGGAGCAGCCAGTGACTGGGATTACCGTCCATTTGGGCAATCAATCCAAAGCCGCAGCTATCTTTCTCAAAAGATGACTGATAGAGACCATTCAATTTTTGCTTGTTTTTACTCACATTTGTATCTCGCACCGCTAGGCATAACTCTCCACATGCGCCGGAAACCAGTTAAAAACCCGACTTTCCCGACTCAAAGGGCGGGAAAGTATACCGGCGTGGCTACCGGGGTTCAATTGGGTGGAATGGCGCGAAAACAGGGGTAATTTGGTATTTTCAGATCAGGATAAGCCGCGACGCAACGCTGTCGGATTCGTAGCTGCTAAACCGGGACATCAGGCGCGAACAACCGCGCTTGTTCAGCGATAGCGTAGCGATCCGTCATGCCGGCAATGTAATCCGCAATGATTCTTGCCCGCTCCTTCTCGTGCCCGGTTTCTTCGACCGTTACCACCGCGGTTTTTTCCTGGTATTGAGGCGGTAAAAGCCGAACATCGTTCATGAAGGCATCGAACAATTGTCCAATCACATTGGCTGACTTCTGGCTCATGCGTCGCACACGATAGTGATTGTAAAGATGGTTGCGCAGGAAGCGTTTTAACTCCAGCGTCTGTTCTCGCACCTCATCACTATAGGCAACAAGGTGCTTGGTCATTTCCCGAATATCATCAGGCGTACTGATACCTGCGTCAGACAACAGACGCTGGCTATTTTCTACCAAATCAACCACCATGCGATTAATCATGCGTCTGATAATCTCATGAATGCGGCGTCGATTTGATATGTCGGGATAGCGTCGCTGCACGATGTCAAACTGTTCTGAAAATAGTCGAATTTCACGCAACTCATCAAGCTCGATTAAACCGTAACGAAGACCGTCGTCGACATCGTGATTGTTGTATGCAATTTCATCGGCGAGGTCGACCAGCTGCGCTTCTACCCCAGGCTGTTTTTTTTGCAGGAACCGTTTCCCCAGCTCTCCCAGTTTCTTTGCTTCACGAATGGAGCAGTGTTTGAGAATTCCTTCCCGGGTCTCAAACGTGAGATTCAGTCCTGAAAATTCAGCGTACCGCTCTTCCAGCAAGTCAACGACACGCAGCGACTGCAAATTGTGCTCGAAACCACCATACTCTTTCATACAGTCGTTCAGCGCATCCTGGCCAGCGTGTCCGAACGGTGTGTGACCCAGATCATGGGCCAGCGCAATGGCTTCAGTAATGTCTTCGTTCAACGACAGGCTGCGCGCAATGGAACGACCAATTTGCGCCACTTCAATAGAGTGGGTCAATCGTGTGCGAAAAAGGTCGCCCTCGTGATTTACAAATACCTGGGTTTTGTATTCAAGCCGGCGAAAAGCGGCACTGTGAACTATACGATCGCGATCGCGCTGGTATTCACTGCGATAAGAGGGGGGCGGCTCATTGTATGCGCGTCCTCGAGTGTATTTATCGTTGGCGGCGTATGGCGCCAGGTTCACTTTCTCGTCCTGCAATTTGCGTGTGTGTTGTTCGAGCGACACATAGCCAGTGTTTGCCGCAATTTGTCGTGGTCAAATGAGTCGCAAAGAAAAGCGTTGCCCAGTTTTTTCAGCAGTACCAGTCGCATCCGGCCATCCTGCACTTTTTTATCGACGGCCATCAACTCGAGATACCGATCTATCGCAAGGGCATCTGGCCCACTAACCGGTAACCGCGCTCGTGTCAGAATATCCGTTACGCGATCCACATCTTTATTGCTGAGCCATCCCATTCGTTGCGACATATCAACTGCCATTACCATACCGGCAGCTACCGCTTCGCCATGGAACCAACTACCGTAACCACTGCCGGTCTCGATGGCATGACCAAAGGTATGTCCAAAATTCAGCAATGCTCGCTGCCCCGCTTCACGCTCATCATTTGCAACGATCTCAGCCTTGTTCCAGCAACTGCGCTCAATGGCATAAGCCAGCGCCTCGCCGTCGCGCTCGAGAATTTTATCCATATTTTGCTCTAGCCAGTCAAAAAACTCGAGGTCGCGAATCAGGCCGTACTTGATGACTTCTGCCAAACCAGCGGAAAGCTCATTGTCCGGTAATGACTGCAATGTATTGGTGTCAATCAGTACGCATTTCGGCTGATAAAAGGCGCCAATCATATTCTTGCCGAGCGCGTGGTTGACGCCGGTCTTGCCGCCAACAGAGGAATCCACCTGTGCCAACAGCGTGGTTGGTATTTGGATGAAGGGCACACCACGTTGATAACTCGCGGCCGCAAAACCAGTCATATCGCCAATAACACCGCCGCCCAGGGCGATAAGCGTTGTCTGTCGGTCGCAACGAGTTTCCAGTAATTTATCGAAAATCCTGTTGAGATTCTCCAGATTCTTGTATTTCTCTCCATCCGGCAGAACGATGCTGGTACAGTTGAAATCTGACAACATATTCTCCACAGCACTTAGATAGAGCGGTGCCACTGTCTCATTACTAACGATGGCGACTCGCGACCCGGTGATATGTTGCGCCAGCAAGTTTTTGTCGAGCAGCAGATTACTGCCAATATAAATCGGATAGCTGCGTTCACCAAGCTCGACGTTAAGCATTTTCATTTGAGGCCGCCTGGATTTTCTCGACAATATTTTTTGCAACCACTTTTGCCGGTCGTTTGTCGGTTTCAATCACCAGATGGGACACATCGCGATAGAGCGGATCGCGTATGGCCATGATTTCTTCGAGTTTCTGACGACGGTCGCCTTCGTTCAACAGGGGTCGATTGCGGTCGCGCCGGGTTCGTTCATATAGAATTTCCGTATCAGCGTGCAGGTATACAACAAAACCATTGCGGTTCAGTATCTGACGATTTTCTTTCGCAAGCACCGCACCACCACCTGTCGCCAATACAATGTCCGATTCCCCGGTCAGCTCCGCCAACATTGTGTTTTCTCGCTTGCGAAATCCTTCTTCGCCTTCTATCTCAAAAATTAGTGGTATCGACGCCCCGGTACGATTTTCAATTTCATGATCCGAATCACGAAACTGCTTCCCCGTCATACCGGCAAGTTGGCGGCCAATGGTCGACTTGCCTGCGCCCATCGGGCCAACCAGATAGATATTCAGCGGTATTTCCATGGCCGGCAGATATGCCAGCTACGCGGGGAGAAAGCAAGCCCGGGGTAAGTCATCTGAACCCCCGGGCCTGCCGTTATCTTAGTCCAACCTTGTCCGACAGAATCTTCGGTGTCAGGAAGATCAGAAGTTCAGTTTTATTATCTTTACGTTCTTTATTTTTGAACATCCAGCCGATAATCGGGAGTCTTCCAAATAGCGGTACCTGGGTGATAGTTTCACCCGAGTCCTGCTCATAGATACCACCAATCGCGATCGTTTCTCCATTGTCAAGTAACACACTTGTTTTGATTTTCTTTTTGTTAATCAATCCGGCGGACACGTCAGCAAAATTGTTTTTCGACACTTCAACATCAAGAATGATGCGGCGATCCGGGGTTATCTGCGGTGTGACCTCAAGCTTCAGCACAGCTGTCTGTTTTTTCGATACACCTGAGCCGACCGAAAATTGACGCTCTTGCCCCTGCTCGATAGTTGCCTTTTGCTGGTTCGCGGTAATTATTCGCGGGCTCGAAATAATCTTGCCCTGGCCCTCCTGCTCAAGCGCCGTAAGCTCCAACTGCAGAAGTTCCCCGGTACCCAGCCTGGCCAGTGTTAACGCAAGCTGCCCGGGATCTAAAAATCCAATGCCGGTGGAGGGCAAATTAACATTCAGGGCGTCGGTATTCGCAACGATTGTGCCTGAATTGATAATGTCGACATTGCCTTCGAGATTTCCGGTAATATTCAAGCCGTCCGTAGGCGGGTTTCCGGTTCGGGTTACACCGAAACGTGCACCGAGGGATTTCGCGAAACTGGATGTCGCTTCCACCAGGCGTGATTCAATCATTACTTGTTCCACCGGTTGGTCCAACAACGCAATAAGTTTTCTCACTTCGCGTATTTTGGTTGGCGTATCCTGAATCAGGATTGAGTTGGTACGCTCGTCCACCGTAACCTGGCCACGTTTCGATAATAGCGAATTTTCTGTAATTTTTTGTTCGCCGGCGTACGAAACTGTCTGGAACGGATTCGTAGTTGTAATTCCCGTCTCTACTGCTTTTACCGACTTGAGCAAGGCTGCTATATCGGAAGCCTTTGCGTAGTTGATGCGTATCAATTCAGACACCAGGGGTTCCAGCTCCCGCACCGTCTTTTTGGCTTCCAACAAGGCCTTATCTTTCGCGGCCAACTCTCGTTCCGGCGCGATCACAACCACGTTGCCTGATTTCCGCTGACCCAGATTCTTACTCTTAAGGATAATATCCATTGCCTGATCCCACGGTACATCTTTGAGCCGCAATGTCAGGTTGCCGGAAACACTGTCACTAATAACAAAATTCAGTCCCGTAAAGTCTGCCAATACCTGTAGCGCGTCTCTTACTGATATCCGCTGGAAATTCAGGGACAGTTTCTCTCCGCTATAGCCAAACTCGTCCTTTATTTTCTTCTGCTTTTCACCTTCCGGTATCGGTTTGACGTTTATGGTAAACACATTGCCTGCCTGGTAGGCAAGATGTTCATATGTTCCCGTTGGGGTAATAACGATCCGCGTATTTCGGCCACGGGAAAACGTATCGATAGTTTTCACTGGTGTCGCAAAGTCAATGACGTCGAGTCGTTTTCGCAATGATGCGGGAGCTCGCGTGTCGAGAAAATCTACCAGTATTTCACCTGCCTGTTCCCGGATATCGACACCGACAGCCGAATCTGACAGCTTGACAATTATCTTCGCACCACCGTCGGCTTCTCGCCTGAAATCGATATTGGTGATGCGATGCTTGCCGCCCTTGCTCGAACCGGCAAAACGTGTCGTCCGGCTTTGATCATTCCTGGCACTACCAACCGTCGGACTTTCAACCGTGATAACGTATGCGTTTTCTTCGACACTGGTATTGTAGGCAACCGCCTGGTACAGAGTGAGCACCACACGTGTACGGTTGGCCGATTGCACAACATTTACGGTATCCACTGCACCCGTCTTGATTGGCACGGATTTCTTTAGAAGATGAATACCAGTGTTGGGGAAATCCAGCGAGATTCGCGCTGGATTGGTAATAGTGAATACGCTCGGTTTAACCGGCGTCTGCGCCATCTTCAGTGTAATCTGCACGCGACTACCGGGCAGTTTGGTGAAGCGCACGTCGGTAATGGCGTTGCCACCTTTACTGATGGTCATCTCGTTGCGGGCGGCCCTGGAGCCACCTCTTAATTTCGACACCTTAATGCGTAATTCGCGGCTCTTCTTTGATACCTTCACCTGACCTGGCTGGCTCAGCAACAGGTCGATATTGGTGGATGTGCCGTTGCCTGCAAGATAGGGAAAAACTCCTTTCACTATACCGCTGCCTTCCAGGTCAAGGATTGATGTTCCCAGAGAAGTGTCGTTGATTATAATGCGCAGCCTTTTGCCGCCTTCGAAACTTCGTGTTTCATATGACGCTACACTGCTGGACAGCTTAATCGACAAGACCGGCTCCTTACCCTTGGATCTCCACTCTACTGATTTCACCTGACCCGCAAACGCAGGACTTGTGATCATCACAAGCAGCAAAATGTTTATTCCGGCAGCGACACGTTTTAATAATCTTTTCATAATTTGAAATTCCATCATCGAATTAGCCCCTGAACGAATCATTCTCTGAGCTTGATCGCAGCTTCCCGCTCTATCCAGTCACCCAGCGAGCTACGAATCAGTTCAACCAACACAATCTTGTCTTCGGTAATATCGGTAATCATCCCGAAATTTCTTCCCATGTGATTGCCCACTTTTACACGATGCATTTCTCCACCTGCGCTACTAACACGTATTACACCCCATATTATCTTGCCCCTCTGCAAGGTACCAACCATTGTCAGTGCATCCAGCGGGTACACTTCCAACGCTTCTTTCGGTCGGGTCAAATCAGGTTGCAGCTCTCCGGCAGTGGCTGCTTTTGCAGATATATTGGTACGGCGCAAATTTTCACGGGAGAACGGGTCCGGCAATTTTTGTGCACTATATGCAAATTTTTCATACACCTTCACTTCGGGTATCGGGTCAACTCGTGGCTTGCGATCTTTGTGTGTGTTCTTGGTGAATTCACGCAAATCACTCAAACCATCACTGCTGCACGCCGAGACCGAAATCGCTAAAATCAACAAAGTTATCGCATGTTTAAACTTCATAAAACGTACTCATTCCCGCTATCGCCGACGGCGCTTGCGCTTGCGCTTATTCTTTTTCATCTTTCTGGTTTCACTACTGCTCAGGTAGCGATAGGTTTTCGCTGTCGCAACCAT
>JBGMQT010000024.1:3072-29887 GCA_048060695.1 Acidiferrobacterales bacterium | reverse complement strand
GACCGCGCGGTGAAGTCAAAGTAAAGCTCTACACCGATGAGGGCGCCAACAAGCGACTGCTTGGCTCGATCAACGTTCGCTATTTCCGCAATCGCAGAAATCAGTGGCAACCCTATTATCAGCTGGATTCAGACAGCATCATCGTGTTCAAGGGTTCGGCCTGGGGACCACTCAATCCCGTGGCCGATGAAACTAACCTGTTCTTTCTGATCAATACCAACTTTCCAAATGGCCAGGGCTATTACCCGTACCTCGATCTGCAATCCAGCATTGGTCCGGTCACTATAAATTCCTGGATCGTCGGTCGAATCAACCGCTAAACCTGCCTAACCTCATCTCTTTTTCGTCAATTCCATAAAAGTACTGACAATGTCCATCGGCATCGGAAAAACAATAGTCGAGCTATTTTCGCCGGCGATTTCCGTCAGGGTTTGCAGGTACCGCAGTTGCATGGCCTCCGGCTGCTCACTGAGCATGCGGGCCGCCTCAACCAGTTTTACCGCTGCCTGTTTTTCGCCTTCCGCATGGATGACCTTGCCGCGACGTTCACGCTCGGCCTCCGCCTGTTTGGCAATGGCGCGTACCATGGTCGGATCAATATCGACGTGTTTGATTTCAACGCTGGTAACCTTAATACCCCAGGTATCGGTCTGTGTGTCCAGAATCTTCTGGATATCAGTATTAAGTTTGTCGCGCTCGGACAGCATTTCATCCAGTTCATGCTTGCCCAGGACTGAACGCAGCGTTGTCTGTGCCAGTTGACTGGTGGCAGTATAATAGTCTTCCACCTGGATAATGGCCCGCTCCGGATCAATGACCCGGAAATAAACAACCGCGTTCACCTTGACCGAGACGTTGTCTTTGGAAATCACGTCTTGAGTGGGCACGTCCATCACAATCGTTCGCAAGCCCACACGCACCATCTGCTGGATACCCGGGATAACAATAATAAAACCCGGACCCTTTACCTTCCAGAAGCGACCCAGAAAAAATATAATGCCGCGATCGTATTCGCGCAATATGCGAACCGACGCGACGAAAATAAGAAAAATAAACCCGAGCCCAAATAGTGAAAATATCATGCCCATATCAGTGTTCCTCCTTTTCTGCGGGCTCAACAAACAGCGTCAGCCCTTTCATGCTTTTAACTTTGATCGCCTGTCCTGCCTGCAGCGGTTGATCTGATTGCGCCTGCCATTCTTCGCTGTGTACACGGACCCGCCCCTTTCTATCAAACGCCTCCAGCGCTTCACCAGTACTACCAATCATTTCTTCTCGACCACTGACCACACGTCGCTTGTACGCCTTGGCCGCCAACATAGCCACACTGCCGAAGGCGAGTGCCCCGAAAACGGCGGTACCAAGAATAGCAGGCCATGACACCTGATACCCTTCGACATCGGTATCAATCAACATCACGGAACCGGCCACAAAGGCAACTACCCCGCCGATACCGAGGGCGCCAAAACTGGGCACGAAGGCCTCGGCCACCATAAACATGATGCCCAGCAGGATCAGCGCAAGACCAGCGTAATTCACTGGCAACACCTGGGAGGCATAAAGCCCGAGCAACAAACTGATGCCACCGATTACGCCGGGTAAAACAAAACCGGGATTCAGCAGTTCGTAAAACAGGCCGAACACGCCCAGCATCATCAGGATGGGTAACACGTTAGGGTTGGTTATGGTGGCCAAAAACTCATAGCGCCATCCCGGTTCGATTAATCTGGTACTCAGGCCTTTGGTGGAAAGTTGAATCGATTGACCACCGACGACGACCTTACGGCCATCGATCTTCTGTAACAGTTGAGTGATATTGTCAGCCATCAGGTCGACCACATTCTGCGCCACCGCTTCTTTTGCCGGCAAGCTGGCGGCGGCTCGAACCGCTTTTTCCGCCCACGCCACATTGCGTCCGCGCATTTGTGCCAACGAACGGATATAGGCAATGGCATCATTGAGAACCTTGCGTTCCATGGCATCACCGGCCGGTTTCTTTTCATCCTTGCCGGTTTTACCTTTACCGGGTATGGGTGGCTCTGGCGCCCCAGGTACGCCGCCTATACGTACCGGCGTGGCCGCGCCGAGGTTGGTGCCAGGTGCCATGGCGGCAATATGACTGGCGTATAAAATAAACGTGCCGGCGCTGGCGGCGCGGGCGCCGCTGGGTGAAACATAGGTGGCAACGGGTACGGGCGAAGCCAGAATATCCTGGATGATTTCTCGCATGGAGATGTCGAGACCACCGGGAGTGTCAAGACGAATGATGACGAGATTTGCACCCAGTTCGTCAGCGCGTTTCAGGCCACGCTTGATATAGTCCGCTGAAGCTGGACCAATGGGGCCATTCAGTTCCAGTATCACCGCGGATGAAGACGCGGTTTGTGTCAGCGCGGCGTAACCTGCCAACGATGCAACGATCATAAAAACAAATAACGCTATGCGATAAGTCTTCATTTGTCCCTCGTCCAGCGCCGCTTGACCTCAATACATTAAACCATACTATCGTCTGCCCGGCGTGCAACTGTTGTGAGGAAATAGAATGAGAAAACCAGTGGTCTTGATCGGGGTAGGGGAAATAGGAGGTGTTTTTGCGCGCGGCCTGTTGCGACTCGGTCATCCTGTTGTTCCGCTTACCCGCACTATGGATGCGGATAAGGCCGCCAAAGAAGTCGCCGAACCAGAAGCGGTAATTGTCGCTGTTGCCGAAAACGATATTCACGCGGTTCTGGCTGACATGCCCGGGGCCTGGCGGGATCGACTGGTATTGGTACAGAATGAATTGCTGCCGCGTGACTGGCTGAAACATCATATTGAGAATCCCACCGTCATCTCGGTGTGGTTTGAAAAAAAACCGGACATGGACTTCAAGGTTCTGATTCCCTCGCCGGTGTTTGGGCCCCACGCACAGCTCATCGCGGATGCCCTGGGCGCCCTGTCGATTCCAGCAAATATATTGACGGCTGCAGACAAACTGGAAGAACAATTGTTAATCAAGAATGTCTACATCCTGACGACCAACATTGCCGGCCTCGAAACAGGCGGTACTGTCAGTCAGTTGTGGTCGCAACACAAAAATATTGCCCGTGCGGTGGCCGAAGATGTAATAGCGATTCAAGCAACACTGGTGGGTCATAAACTCGATAGCGATAAACTGATCCAGGGAATGTTGGTCGCGTTCAACGGTGATCCCGATCACAATTGCACTGGGCGCTCAGCGCCGGCACGGCTCGAACGCGCCCTTAAACAGGCTGACGAAACCGGCCTGGTAGTTGCCAAACTGCGCAATATTTACGCTCAGTCCTAGGCAACAGGTAGATTTATTCCAGAGTATTTGCTTTCCTTTACTCTGATCGTTGATTTTCCTGAGTCAGGCCGGGCCCGGGTATTTTTTCCCTGTCAGATTAAATACAGGCTAAATATTTTGGATTTGCGAAATTTACTGCGTGTATATTTAAAAGCGGCCGTGATAGCGGCGTTAATTATTATTCCCGCCGGGTCGATTCAGGTTCTCGGTGTTCTGGGATACAGGCTCCACGAGGGCGATCAATTTCAGGCCCGACTTCTGATTATCCCCATTGTTGTCATCGCTATACTCGGTCTGCTTCTCGGCCGGGTTTTTTATCTGGGCCAGAAACTGAGGGAAAACTCGGACAAATTCAGGGCGGTGGCCGATGTTGCCGAGGAATTCATTTATCTCAGGTCGGTTGAAGGCCAGTACGAATATGTTTCTCCATCATGCAATACGCTCTGCGGTTATCGGCCCGAAGAATTCTATGCCAAACCCAACCTGATGGATGAGTTGGTGCACCCGGACGATCGTGAGCACTGGTTGCATCATGTACGCCACATCAATCACGCCGGGGCGCCCGAAAGTCTGGATATTCGTCTTATTGCCAAAGATGGCAGCACCGTGTGGGTAAGCCATTTCTGCAGCCCTGTGTTTGATAGCAACGGACAGCAAACCGGGGTGCGCTCCGCCAACGTCGACATTACCCAGCGCAAGGCATTCGAGGATCGTATCGAGCACATGGCCTATATCGATCCCTTGAGCGATCTGCCCAATCGTCGTTCACTGGAACGCGCGATTAAGCAGGATATCGAGGTTTGCCGGAACAAAAAGAGTTCTTTTGCGGTGATGTTTCTCGATCTCGATCGATTTAAATATATCAATGACAGCTATGGCCATTATCTTGGCGACAAGTTATTGCGGTTGATTGCCAAACGCCTTGTCACACAGGCAGGTAACAGCCTGGTAACACGTTTTGGTGGCGATGAGTTCGTGATTCTGGCACACGATATTCCAGATGCCGGTCAGGCAATCGAATTCGCAGAAGCAATTATCGATGCTATCGAAGAACCCTTCACCGTTGACGACCATGTTCTCTATCTTACCGGGTCCATTGGTATTTCTTTCTACCCGCAGGACGGCACCACAACAGACGAGTTGGTAAAACATGCCGATGCCGCCATGTATCAGTCCAAGCTGGGTCGCCAGGACAAAGTCAACCTGTTCAGCGCGGATCTCACCAGACAGGCGGAGGCCTTTGTCAGTATCGAGAGCGATATTCGCAGGGCGCTGGATGCAAGGGAATTCGAGCTCTATTACCAACCCAAGGTACGTTTGCACGATGGTTGTATTGTTGGGTTGGAAGCCCTGGCGAGGTGGAATCACCCTGAAAAAGGCCTGGTGGCGCCGGATCAGTTTATTCCCAATGCTGAAGAGACCGGTCTCATATTGCCACTGGGTGAGCAACTGCTGGAGCAAATACTCGGCCAAATGAAAGCCTGGCAGGAACGGGGGATACAAGTCCCCGTTGCCATTAATATTTCCGGACGCCAGTTTCTGGATTCCAGATTTTGTGAAACCGCGGAAGAACAAATCCTTCAATCAGGCGTTGATCCTGCCTTGATTGAGCTGGAAATAACCGAGCAGGTCTTTCTGAGCGATCTCGATAAAACTGTCATCAAGCTTTTGCGTCTGAAAAAACACGGCATCAGGATTGCCATTGACGATTTTGGTACCGGGTATTCTTCGCTGAAATATATCAAGAAGCTCCCGGTTAATATTATTAAAATTGACCGCTCATTCGTCTGGGGTGCGGTCGATGACGCCAAGGATGTGGCAATACTGGAAGCGATAGCTTCACTGTGTCAGGGGTTGTCGTTGACTATGGTCGCAGAAGGAATAGAGACTGAGAAACATCGGCAGCTAATCGCCGCGATTGGCTGCGAGTTTGCCCAGGGTTATCTTTTCTACCGGCCGTTGCCTGTCAACGAGATCGATCAACTCCTCGATAAATAGACTGGCTAGATAATTATTCTGCCCCGGCATCTCGTGCTGACAATTCCAATCCTGCCTCCTCACTACCGATATCACTTGTTTGGGTGATGCGGCACTACGATTTATCGCGTAATTATTCTTCCCTGTTATGTATCGTTCGATCACCAATAACCGGTGACTGAATTATTGCGGGAGACGTTTCCAGATATTGCGATTGTGGGTGCAAAAACGAAACCAATGGAGATCTTTTTTCGATACTCCTGATTCGAAGCCAGGCTTGCCATGTGTTCTATTATCCGATTGCAGGTCCGCTGGGTACCTTGCGTTTTTTGACGGGCGCGGTTTTTCTGTCTTCGGTTTTTTGTGGTGATTTTGGCCGCGGGGTTTTACTCTCAGCCCGTTGTTGCCGGGGTCCGCCGGAATTGCCTTTAGCCGGTCGGCCTCGACCACCACCATCGCGACGTCGGCTATCACGACCAAGGCGCGCCGGGCGTTCACGTTTGGCCGGTGGATCCAGTTTCGGTAGCAACTCTGCTGTCACCGGTTCCGAGGGAATCTTGTGCTCGATGAAGGCCTCGATCTCCGGCAGCGAAAATGAGTAATCCTCGCAGGCAAAACTGATGGCGTCACCGCTGGCGCCGGCGCGTGCGGTACGGCCGATACGATGCACGTAATCTTCCGGATCCTGCGGCAGATCGAAATTGAAGACGTGGCTGACTTCCGGAATATGCAAACCACGGGCAGCAACATCGGTCGCGATCATCACCGGCAATTTGCCCTCTATGAATTCCTGTAACAGGCGCTGTCGTTTTTTCTGTGGCACATCTCCCGACAATACCTCGGCGTGCAGGCCATTGCCCTCCAGGTACGCACAGACTTTTTCTGCCCGGTGTTTGGTATTAAGAAATACCAGCGTGCGGAGCGGGTCCATATGTCGTAACAGGCCAATTAGCAGCGGAATCTTTTCGTCGTTGGAGGTGTAATACACCGTTTGTTTGACCTTGTTTGCCGTTACCTTGTCGGGCATAACGTTGACCGCGATCGGGTCATTCATGTGTTCATAGGCGAGTTCATTTACCTTCAACGATAACGTTGCCGAAAACAGCATGCTGAGACGTTTCTCCGGCGGCGGCATGCGGTGTAGCAGATAGCGGATATCCTTGATAAAACCGAGGTCGAACATGCGATCGGCCTCGTCCAGCACCATCACCTGTACTGCCTTGAGGTCAAATATGTGTTGCTTGAAATAGTCGATAATGCGCCCGGGAGTACCGATCAGGATATCAACCCCGTCCTGTAACGCTTGTTTCTGGCTGTCGTAACCGATGCCGCCATACACCAGCACTTTGCGAAAATCAGTATATTTACCCAGCTGTTCTGCGTCTTTATGGATCTGGATCGCCAACTCGCGTGTCGGTGCCAGCATAATGGCCCTTGGCTGGGTCGGTTTTCGGCCGTCCGGCGCCGGATGTTTCATTAAATGGGCAAAGGTGGCCAGCAAAAAGGCGGCCGATTTGCCGGTGCCGGTCTGGGCCTGGCCTTCCACATCCTTGCCTTCAAGTGCCAACGGCAGGCTTTCGGCCTGAATCGGGGTGCAGAACTTGAAACCGGCGTCCTCGACGCCATGCAGAAGTGGCTCAGGCAATCCTAGACCGCTGAAAGATGTGTCAGTTAGATGATGTTCACTCATTAGTAATAACTACCGGGTACTACCGCGATTATGGCTTTAAAAATGCTGGATTTGGCCAGATTTTCCAAGGCGGGACAGCGTGCTTGCATTACGCCAACTATTCCGCTCAAATATACACTCAGTTTACAGCCCGTCATAGTGGCGACACACTGACCCGATACCAAATCCCCGATATATCCGCTGGAGGAAACAACAAAATGAGTACGAATGACGGGATCGCCCATGTAACAGACGATTCATTTGATCAGGAAGTACTGCAGGCCGATGGCCCGGTGCTGGTCGACTACTGGGCGGAATGGTGTGGACCATGCAAAATGATTGCACCGGTTCTGGAAGAAATTGCCAAGGAATATGGCGACAAGGTAAAGATTGCCAAACTGAATATTGATGAGAATCCCGGCACACCACCGAAATACGGTATCCGCGGCATTCCTACGCTGATGGTGTTCAAGGGCGGTAACGTTGAGGCGACCAAGGTAGGTGCGTTATCCAAATCTCAGTTATCTGCCTTTATCGACGAAAATATCTAGTTAATATAATATGTCATGGCACTCGCCGGGGTGGACGAATCCCGAGGCGAGTGCTAAGGTGAAAAAGTAAGTCGCACACTCAATCACACAGCGGCTTTCGGTACCCGAAAACTCAACTTAGTAAACTCTTTCCCCATCGATGTTGCGAGGAATTGTCCTCCGGATTTCGATCTCCATATCAAAATAATACTTCAGTCAAATGGTTATGAATCTCTCCGAACTTAAAAAGAAACCCGCACAGGAACTGGTCGACATGGCCTCCAGCCTCAAACTTGAGGGTGGCAGCCGCATGCGACGCCAGGATCTGATTTTCGCCATTCTCAAAGCGCAAGCTAAAAAAGGCGAAAACATTTCCGGTGAAGGCGTGGTCGAAATCCTGCAAGACGGTTTTGGTTTTCTCCGCTCGGCAGACTGCTCTTATCTCGCCGGTCCCGACGATATATATGTCTCACCGTCGCAGATCCGGCGCTTTAATTTACGCACCGGTGACACAATCAAGGGCAATATCCGCCCACCGAAGGAATCCGAACGCTATTTCGCGTTGCTCAAAGTTGAAGAGATTAACCACCAGAAACCGGACCAGGCAAAACACAAGATTCTGTTCGAGAACCTGACGCCGCTGCATCCGCAGGATCGGCTGGTACTGGAGCAAGACAACGAATCCACCGAAAACCTGACCGCACGCGTCGTCGATCTGATCTCCCCGATCGGCAAGGGGCAGCGCGGCCTGCTGGTATCCTCACCGAAAAGCGGAAAAACGGTGATGCTGCAACAAATGGCCCATGCCATCGTCGCCAACAATCCGGATGTGATATTGATGGTATTGCTGATTGATGAGCGGCCGGAGGAAGTGACGGAAATGCGTCGCACCGTACGAGGTGAGGTGATTTCCTCTACCTTTGATGAACCTGCCACCCGCCATGTGCAAGTAGCGGAGATGGTAATCGAAAAGGCCAAGCGTCTGGTGGAGCACAAAAAGGATGTCGTCATCCTGCTCGATTCCATTACCCGCCTGGCCCGCGCCTACAATACCGTAGTGCCGGCCTCGGGCAAGGTACTCACCGGTGGTGTCGACGCCAACGCGCTGCAGCGTCCGAAGCGTTTCTTCGGCGCCGCCCGAAATATCGAGGAAGGCGGCAGCCTGACGATACTGGCAACCGCCCTGATCGATACCGGCTCCAAGATGGACGACGTTATTTATGAGGAATTCAAGGGCACCGGCAACATGGAAGTGCACCTGGACCGCCGCCTGGCGGAAAAACGTGTTTACCCGGCGATCAATATCAACCGCTCCGGTACCCGCCGCGAAGAGCTGTTACTGGAACCGGATGAGCTGCAAAAGGTCTGGATCCTGAGGAAACTCATGCACCAGATGGACGAGGTCGAGGCCTCTGAATTCCTGCTGGAACGCCTGAAAGCGACGAAAAATAATGCCGAGTTCTTCGCTTCCATGAAGCGCTGATTATCAAGCTACTGACGCGGCACTGGCCTCGTTAAAAATCTGCCCGGAATACTCATGTACCTGTCTGCACACACCGTTTCTTCACCGCATTCGCCTGGCCATCGTTCGCTTCTTCGACTCGATCCTGAGGGTCAGGTGGCCAATTTGTTGCCCCACAAGGTTTTATTGAATAGACTACGCCGCCCCGACGAGGGGACCTGACTAGTGAGCTGCGGGTCGGAAATCCGCGGCAGAACACAAAAGAGGCAATTATGAAAACCGGCATTCATCCCGAATACAGCGACATGAAGGTCACCTGCACCTGTGGCAATACCTTCACTACCCGTTCCACTCTGGGCGAGGATCTCAATGTCGAGGTCTGCTCCGAGTGCCACCCGTTTTACACCGGCAAACAGAAGATAGTTGATACCGCCGGTCGCGTTGAGAAATTCCGCAAGAAGTACGGTGGCATGAAGAAATAAGAGTAAGTGGTTACTTACTTCTCCAAAAAGGCATCCATAACGGGTGCCTTTTTAATTTACGGGTTTCTGTTCTGGCAGGCTTCCGCGACTGCCACGGAAACCGTTCGTGTGCGCCAGGTGGTGGATGGAGACAGCCTGCGACTGGTTGACGGACGCAAGGTGCGCCTGATCGGTATCAATACACCCGAGCTGGCTCGCGACGGTAAGCCCGACGAACCCTTGGCCGTGAGAGCACGCGATGCACTGAAAAAAATAGTCGCGGGGCGTGCTCTCACGCTGAAATTGGGGCCGGATAAAAAAGACCGTTACGGCAGAACACTGGCTTACGTTATTTTACCCGACGGCAGTTTCGCTGGTGAGAAATTGTTGCAAACGGGGCTGGCCTCCATGATTGCAGTGCCCCCTAATATTGAACACCTGCAATTCTACCAACAGGCTGAAGCATCCGCCCGACGGCAGCGAATCGGCATCTGGGCTCACCCCTGGTTTCGACCGGTGGCGGCCGAATCGCTGGACAATACCCGTACCGGGTATCGATTCGTAGCAGGACAGATAAACCGTGTCGGTAAAAGCCGAAAATATTATTACTTTGATCTCACGCGCGACTTCTCCATTGCCATAAAACGCAACCACTGGCACCACTTTGGCGGTAATCCGGATCGGTGGCGAGGTCGAAAAATTGTAGTTAGAGGCTGGATTAGCCGCTCGCGTGATAAATTGCGCATGCGCATTGACCATCCAGCTATGATTGAAGTGATTAATTGACTCGGAACAAGAGATGAATCCAGGGATATTTTTAGTTTCGATCTTCGTCGCTACCACGTTGGCAGGTTGCGCTACTAATCCGGTGACGGGGGAACAGGACCTGTCCCTGATGTCAGAACAAGGGGAACTCGCACTTGGAAAAAAGAATCACCCGAAAATTCTGAAACAATTCGGAAGCTATGACGACTCGGCTTTGCAGGCCTATGTCAATCGTGTCGGCCAGAGCCTGGTGACGCGCAGCCATCGTTCCAAACTTGCTTACACTTTTACCGTACTCGACAGTGCCGATGTTAATGCCTTTGCCCTGCCCGGCGGTTATATCTATATCACCCGGGGCATCATGGCCTATATCAATTCCGAGGCCGAACTGGCCGCGGTGCTCGGACACGAATTGGGCCATGTTACTGCACGCCACGGCGTGCAACAGTATTCCAAGGCCCTGGCCACCGGCATTGGCATGACGTTGGCAACCATTTTTGTGCCAGAATTGCGAAACGATGTGAGTCAGCAACTGATGAATATTCTGGGTAACGCCATGCTCAGCGGATACGGACGCGAGGATGAACTGGAGGCCGACAGTCTCGGTGCCGAGTACCTGGCCCGAGCAGGTTATGATCCCGGTGCCATGATCGATGTCATCAGCATACTGAAAAATCAGGAAATGTTTGAAAAAGAACGCGCCGAAAAAGAGGGGCGCGAACCGCGTGTGTATCACGGTGTGTTCGCCAGCCATCCCACCGCCGATAAACGTCTGCAACAGGTGGTTAGCGCCGCCAATCGGTTCAAAACCAATGGCGGCAAACCGGGCCGTGTAAATCGTGATCTTTATCTCACTAAACTAAACGGTGTTATTTTTGGCGACAGCGTCCGCGAAGGCATTCGTCGCGAAAATCGTTTTTACCATGCCTCGCTGGGATTCGCGCTGACATTCCCGAAAGGCTGGCGCATCGAAAATCGCTCCGATCGTTTGTTTGCCTTCAGCAAGAAACGCGATGCGGTTATAGAAGTGCGCATGAAACCGCTGGATAAAAAGAAAACTATTCCGCCTGCAATATTTTTGCGGGAGAAACTCAAGGTGCGCGAACCCAGGGACGAGATAACGCTCACAAAATCAAAGTTGCAGAATGTATCGGCCATAACCCGCGGTAGAACGCCCTTCGGTCGTCGTGACCTGCGAATCTCGGTTGTCTATTTTGGTGACAATTCCTATGTTTTCCGCGGTGCCGCCCGCGACAACAAACGGCTTCAGGATTTTGATGCGCAGTTCAGGAATAACGCGGCCAGCCTGCACGCGCTGACACCGGCGGAAAAAAAACTGGCGGCTGGCCTGGTCATTCGCATCCGCACCCTAAAAAAGGCCGGCAAATTTGCTAAAATCGCCAAATCCTCTCCCATACCAAATTATCCGGAACGGATTTTGCGCCTGATAAACGATAAATACCCGCAAGGTGAACCAAAAGCGGGTGAAAAGATCAAACTGATCCAGTAGGAAAATGAATAAATGAAAGATGATTTTGTAAAAGCGGCACTCGACTACCATGCCTACCCCAAACCTGGCAAGGTTAGCGTCACCCCCACCAAACCCTGTTCCACCGCAGAGGAGCTGGCCCTGGCCTATTCACCGGGAGTCGCCGAACCGGTACGTGAAATTTTTAAAGATAGTGAAAACGCCTATCGATATACCAATAAAGGGAATCTTGTGGCGGTTATTACCGACGGTACCGCTGTGCTGGGCCTGGGTAATACCGGTGCGCTGGCGTCCAAACCGGTAATGGAAGGCAAGGCCGTGTTATTTAAACGTTTTGCCGATATTGACGTGTTTGATATCGAGGTCGATGCCGACAGCATTGATGCCTTTGTTGATACGGTGGTCAATATTGCCCCTACATTTGGCGCCATCAACCTTGAAGACATCGCCGCACCCGCCTGTTTCGAGATTGAATGTGCGTTGAAAGATCGTCTCGAGATTCCAGTGTTCCATGACGACCAGGACGGCACCGCTGTAATTATTTGCGCCGGTTTGCTCAACGCACTGGCCCTGCAGGACAAGTCAATCGAGGATGCCAACATCGTTTGCCTGGGCGCCGGCGCTGCCGGTATCAGCGCATTTCGGCTGCTCACCGACCTGGGCGCTGACACGAAGAAGATGTTGATGGTCGATAGCAAGGGTGTAATTTACGTCGGCCGCAATAACTTTAATAAGTACAAGGCCGAGTTTGCGCGGGAGACCGGGCTACGAACACTGGAACAGGCCATGTCCGGTGCAGACGTATTCATCGGTGTATCTAGCGCCAATCTTGTAACCCGGGAAATGATCGCCTCCATGGCCGATAAACCCATTGTTTTCGCACTGGCCAACCCGGATCCTGAAATCAGACCGGAAACAGTGAGGCAGGTTCGAGAGGACGCTATTACCGCAACCGGCCGCTCGGACTATCCCAATCAGGTTAATAACGTGCTTGGGTTTCCGTTCATATTTCGCGGCGCGCTGGACGCCAACGCCTGCTGTATTAATCGTCATATGCTGAAGGCGGCAGTGACAGCACTAAAGGAGCTGGCGCATATACCGGTACCGCAGGAGGTGCTGGACGCCTACGGACTGGATCATCTGGAGTTTGGGCCAGACTACATTATCCCGAAACCACTTGACCCGAGACTGATTAAATACGTAGCTCCGGCCGTAACAAAGGCAGCCATAGATTGCGGCGTCGGTCATCGAATCGACTAAGGGGCTGCATACGAAACGAATGCCATCTAATATTGTCCCATACGAGCTGCATCAACGAAGCTCAAAACAACAAGCCAGGAAAGGGTATCCACCATGAAGAAAATAACCATTGTTGGGGCCGGCCGCGTCGGTGAATCTACCGCCCACAACCTCGCCAAATCTGAACTCTGCGGCGAAGTAATGCTAATCGACATCGTAGAGGGCATGCCCCAGGGCACGGCGCTGGACATTCAGGAATCGGCACCACAATTCGGGTTTGATACCAAACTCTCTGGTTCAAATGATATGGAGGACATGAAAGACTCCGACCTGGTCATAATCACTGCCGGGATACCGCGCAAGCCGGGCATGTCACGCTCCGACGTGCTGGAGACTAATCTGGGAATCGCCTACTCCATCGTCGACATCATGGTCAAAGTGGCGCCCGATGCCATGATGATTATGGTCAGCAACCCGGTAGACATACTGACGTATGCATCGTGGAAACGCAGTGGTTGGGATAGAAATCGAATATTTGGCATGGCCGGCGTACTGGATTCGTCGCGTATGGCCGCCTTTGTCGCAATGGAAACCGGTTTTTCCGTCAAAGACATCAACGCTATGGTACTCGGTGGACACGGTGACACCATGGTTCCGATGACGCGCTTCACTACCATTAACGGCATACCCATCGACCATTTTCTGGACAACGACACCATTGAAAAAATCGTAAAGCGCACCCGCGAAGGCGGTGCGGAAATTCTGGCGTTGAAGAAAAATAGTAGTGCTTACGATGCGCCCGCAGCATCCATCGCTGCCATGGTTGGTGCCATTGTGCATGATCGCAAACGCGTTTTACCGACGGTTACGGCACTGGACGGGGAATATGGTGAAAAAGACCTGTGCATGGGGGTACCCGTGGTACTGGGTAAAAATGGCGCCGAAAGAATCATCGAGCTGGATTTAAACAAGAATGAAAAAACGAACTTCAAAACCACCGCCGATGCCATTCGTGCCGACCTGGCGCGCCTGTAGGGTGCTTCTATTACCAGAAAACTCCTACTCCCTGAGGTAGTTGGCACCAGTAGAAACGCCCTTTTAGAATCGACATGAACTTGTAGTGGTGGATCAGGCTGAACACCTCCAATGTCGCTCACCCCATCATGTTTTTATATACCTGTTTCAATCACCGTGCTGCTATTACAATCACGGCATGAATGAGCGCACAGATGGCATTACCCTGCGAACCTACATCCTGCAAACCGAAGAGACTTTCGACAGGGCAAAACTCCACTTTGGCCACGGCACGGCGGACCCCCTCGACGAGGCCGCCTGGCTGGCAGGCAGCGCACTTGGAATTAATCCCGATGACCTCGAGACTTTTCTTGATAAAGCACTCACCGGGGACGAGTTACGGCTGCTCGACGGACTGGTTTGCGAAAGGATCGAGACGCGAAAACCGGTGGCCTATCTCTTGAACGAAGCCTGGTTTGCCGGTCACCGTTTCTTTATCGACGAGCGAGCGTTAATACCACGCTCGCTGATTGGCGAATATATACAGGAACAATTTCAGCCCTGGGTTGGCATGAACAGCGTACATTCAGTGCTCGATCTTTGTACCGGCAGCGGTTGCATTGCCATCGCCATGGCGCTTGAGTTTCCGGATGCCAGCATTGACGCAGTCGATATATCAACAGACGCGCTGGCAGTGGCGAACAGGAATATTACAGACTATGCGCTCGAAGACCGGGTAAACCTGATCCAGTCAGACCTGTTTGAAATGCTAGGAGGCAGACACTACGACCTTATCATCAGCAATCCGCCCTACGTGCCGCAGTCATCCATGGACCTGTTGCCAGCGGAATACAACCACGAGCCCACGCTGGCGTTAAAGGCCGATGACAACGGGCTGGCAATAATCAATACAATTCTGGAAAACACCAGCGACTATCTAAACGAAGAAGGTTTATTGATCGTTGAAGCGGGCGAGAGCCGCGAAGCAGTTGATGAAAAGTACTCCGATATCTCTTTCACCTGGCTTGCCCATGAGTCCGGTGAAGAAGCGGTGTTTCTGTTAGGCAAAAAGGACCTCGAAAGTTTCAGGTAACGCCGTTTCAGGGTTTGGCCGCCCAGCCACATCATTTCTTTTTTGCGGGTTTTGGCAAAGTCAGCGCATACTCGATTGATTCTTTTACCCATCGTCGCAATACTTTCGTATCTTCCAGCAGTTCTTTTGGTAACACTATGTAATCTTTTTTAATGGGTCCCTTGGGGAAATAGCGAAGGTGTTTTACGCCCTTATCTTTCAATAACATATTTCTTGATTTATCAGGTAACTTTATTGCAAAACCAACAGGTGTTAGTGAAATACAAATCCGCCCGTCAGCATAAACTGCGGCGCCACTAAAGAAATGCTTACACTCCAGATCAACGTCTTTGAACCTGCGCCTGGTTGCCTGTTTCATTATTATTGACAATTGGTCCAGGTATACCTTGGCCATGCTTCATTCCTTTTGTGAAAGTCTAACGGCTAATCCGGAGGCACCAGCGAATAAGAACGAAGCGTTGCTCTCGAAACTAGCGCCAGACTATTAAAGCAAAGTAGATGCACACACCTTCCAAATCAGTTATTTCCTGTCAGTACGATTTACTGTTCGCCTGAGATTTATCTTTTTGTGTGGGTAAGCTCGCGCTTTCATGGGTAGAACATCTTCCTTCACGGAAAGCGCAAATTGCGTAAATCTCGACTCATACTGGAATCCGCCATCATTGATGATTTCCTCCACCGGCATCTCAAAGGTGACACTAAATTGGCCCGAGTGGGGAGGAACAAACTCCAGTAGAGGCAGGCCTGCTGCATGGTGACGGCCACTCGATCGGCCACCAGCTATATACGAGAACTCCCTTGTTCGAGACCAGGAAAACCCCAGAAAGTTGTGGAATGTCTGCGCGTCATCCACCAACGTCCTTCCTGCACTGTCACGCAAGTTTAGTTCAAACCGATGTAATACCCGTTTTTCGGGAATTGCGAATCCTTCTTTTTCCTTGGAAGCAAACTCAAAGTCCGCACTAACGCGGCACCATTTACCGGATCCAGTAATGTGAAACGGAAGATTTATTTCGATCAGGTTGTTTTCTATCGTGCCCCGCCCACGCGCCACCTCTTTCCCCGACTTGACGCGCTGCTGTTGTTTCTTATGACCAACTAAAAACAACAGCAAAAGACCCAGAAACCCGCCCATAATTAATAGGGTACGATAGTCGATAAATTCAAAGATCGCCATATCCATCGCGCAATACCTGACGACTGTAACTATGTCTCATTATTATTTTGGTATTCAATGTTAACAATGCCCGTAATGACGATACTGTAAAAAGGAAAAAACGTATCAGTCCTCCAAATAAGTATAGCCCTTCAAACCCTCCGCTAACTCATGCAGGTATTGTGCGCGATCCGGGTCTGCCAGAGCAGATCTGGCAACTTTATCTTTGTATATCATCAGCAAATTGTCCGGATCAAAATGCACATAACGTAGCACGGCATCCACATCATCGCCGTGAGTCGCATTGGTCAAACGATACCCGTCGTCGCATAGCGCCACATGCACCGAGTCGGTATCACCAAAAAGGTTGTGCATATCGCCCAGGATCTCCTGATAGGCGCCCAATAAGAATATACCTAATATATAGGGCTTACCCGGACGCAGGGAGTGAAGCGGCAGAGTCGATTCCACGCCCTCGGCGTCCGGGTAGAAATCCAGGCGGCCATCGGAATCACAGGTAATGTCTTCCAGGATACCGCGCTGGTCCGGCTTTTCATCCAGACGGTAGAGCGGCATCACCGGAAATACCTGTTGAATAGCCCAGGCGTCGGGCATGGACTGGAACAAGGAAAAATTGACAAAATATCTGCTGGCCAAGCGGGCGTTAAGCTCGTCAATCAGTTCACGGTGATCTTGTTTGTCCGATGACAACAAAGCCCGCACCCGCTGACACAAAGACTGATAAATATTTTCCGCGTTCGCCCGTTGCGCCAATGTCAGTTCGCCGCGCGAAAACTTCGCTTGTACTTCGCCATAGTGATTGCGGGATTCGTAATAATTGTCGAGCACCTGAGACTGTTCAAGCTGTTGAAAATTTTCCCATAGGGCCTTCACTTCCTTTGGTGCGTCGGTATCTGGTTTGACTTCCGCTGTATCATTCCGTTGTTCGCTTTCCACCACATTAGTAATCAACATGGCGTGATGCGCCACCATGGCGCGCCCGGCCTCGGTGATGATCTCGGGAAATTCAATGTCGTTTGATACACAGACCCGATTCAGTGCTTCCACCACAGCACCAGCATAGTCGTCGATGCTGTAAGTTACCGAGCAGAAATTCTGCGAACGCGTGCCTTCGTAGTCAATGCCCAGTCCGCCGCCGACGTTGACGCTGCCTATGGGTAGGCCTTCGGCCACCAACGCAGCGTAAAAACCGGCCCCTTCAGCCAGGCCTTTCCTGATGTCTGCTAGCAACGGGATTTGCGAGCCCATATGAAAATGCAACATCTGCGCACTTTCAACCATTTTTTGTTTTTTCAGGCGTTCAATGGCGACAATAACCTGGTTGGCAGACAGGCCGAATTTGGACTTGTCACCGCCGGTATTCTGCCAGTTGCCGCTGCCGATCGATGCCAGGCGCACGCGAAGACCCAGTAGCGGTGTAATGCCCATGTCACGCGCCGCCTTGAATACCAGCTCCAGCTCCGACAGCTTTTCGATCACAATAAATAATCGGTGCCCCAGCGCCCGCCCAATGAGTGCCAGGCGGATGTACTCCATATCCTTGTAACCGTTACAGATAATGGTACCGCCATCCTGGGGTGCTTGTGCCAGAACTGCCATTAATTCCGGCTTGCTGCCGGCCTCAAGTCCCACGCGGTTCCCGCCATGGCTTACGATCTGCTCAATCACGCTGTGCTGCTGATTCACCTTGATCGGGTATACCGCGGTATAACAACTGGTCTTGTTTTTATTTTCTAGTGCCTTCGTGCCAATAGCTTTCAAAAAAGCAGAAACCAGGCCGTCGACACGGTGCTTGAGGATATCGGAGAATCGCACCAGCACAGGAAACGAAAGGCCACTATCCCGTATTTCCATACTCAGTTGGTAGAGATCAATTTTGGTCTGGTTCGATTCGCCACCGGGACAGGCTGTCATATGTCCCGCTTCATTGATGTCGAAATAACCACCGCTCCAGTGGGCTATGTTATATGTCTTGCGGGACGCCGCGATGCTCCACTCTTCCACAGTCTTCAAATCCGCCTAGATTATTAGCGCCCATGAAAACAGGAAACGTCGATCTTGTCACCGCGAAGGTTGGCCGTTAGTGTTGTCTTCTTCATGTTGATGGAACCGATCCAATGTCGATCGACGAACTGACCCCCGGCAAGTGGTATACCGAAATTAGCACTGAGAGTGGCTCTGCATTTTCACTGAAAATCCGCAAAAAGATTCATCAGGAGCAGACGCCGTATCAGTTGCTGGAGATCTACGACACCGAGGTGTTTGGCAAACTGATGACACTGGACGGTTTGGTGATGTTATGTGGCCTCGACAATTTTATTTATCACGAAATGATGACGCATACTGCACTGTTTACTCATCCGCGCCCAAAGCGAGTCGCTATTATTGGTGGCGGTGATTGTGGTTGCCTGAAGGAAGTACTAAAACATCCAGAGGTGGAATCTGCAGAATTAGTTGAGCTTGATGAACGGGTTACAAGAGTATCGGAAAAATACTTTCCGGAGTTATGTGAATCAAATAGTAACCCGCGCGCGCACTTCAAATTTGGTGATGGCATAAAACACATTCATGAAGCAGACAACGGCAGCTACGACGTAATAGTGGTGGACTCAACCGACCCGGTGGGACCAGCCGTGGGTCTTTTTTCTCAAGAATTTTATTCTGACTGCCTGCAAGCGCTTTCGCCCGATGGCGTCCTGATCGTACAAAGCGAGTCACCATTGTTTCATATGGAAATCATTACCAGTGTTAAATCCAATATGAAAAATGCCGGGTTCACCCATGTGGCTACGCTGGATTTCCCCCAATGTAGTTATCCCTCCGGTTGGTGGTCAGCAACCCTGGCTAGCAAATCGATCGCACCGGGGTCTTTTCGCCGGCCTGACACGTCGATCGGGATCGAAAATACCCGGTACTACAACAGTGAAATACATGCCGCCGCACTGGCAAAACCACCCTTTATGAAACAGGTGCTTGGAAACTAACCCTGCTCTTCCTGCTGGCTCGACCTGGCACGGGTCGGCACTGTCCGTATATACCAACTTGGAGTATGGTTATCAGAGGTTTGAGCTTAATTAAACACGCTAAGTGTGACTAATTGGGCATTTTCAACGACTACACTTTTACCACCGGCGGGTAATTTAAGAGAGGGCTGCCATGCTGCGCACAAACCTGGGCAGGGTTCTGGTTATCTCAGGCTTACTCTTTTCCCTGGCACAACCAAGCCGTGGGGAGGTGGAGCGTACGTTTGCTGTGGTCCCGCAACTCGGGTCCGTGACGCTGGTACGCCAGTGGCAACCCCTGCTAATCGAGCTGGGCCAACAGACCGGCGTGCGTTTTCGCTTTATTACCGCACCCAGTGTTTCTGAATTTGAACGTCGCTTGCTAGAAGGCCGGTATGACTACGCCTACATGAATGCGGCGCTGTATCTCGAGTCCAAAAAAAAAGGAATTTATCGTGGGCTGGCGCAGCGCCAAAAACCGTTACGAGGTATTCTTGTTGTGCGTCAAAACGGCCCTACTAGTCTAAATGAACTAGCAGGCAAATCTATCGCCTTCCCCGCACCTCGAGCCCTGGGTGCCACGTTACTGGTCCGGTCGGATCTCAGGCGCGCGGGCATCGAGCACAATGTCGCGTATCTCGGCACCCATGAGTCTGCTTATCGAGCGGTAGCGAGTGGGCAATTTATTGCAGCCGGTGGCGTACAGCGCTCGTTTCAGACACTGGCGGAAAATGCCAGGTCCGCTCTTCGCGTATTGCATACCACCGCCCCGGCGCCACCTCATATCATTGCCGCCAATAGACGAATCCCGGGAAAGGAAAGCGAGAAAGTAGGAAAAGCCCTTCGAGCCATGAAACTACACCGCCGGGGGCAGGAAGCGCTTGCGCGACTCTCTTTTAAGGGCCTTGTTAAGCTCAATCAACAAGGACTGAAGAATCTTGCCAAACAGAAGTTTCCTGCTCGCCGCAAGACCCGCGCCATTGTTTTTCACGTGATACCGAGAATGAACGAGCACAACACCCGGCAACAAATGCAGCCGTTGGCGGCCTATCTAAAACGGCGGCTGGAAGTCGATGTGAATTTGCATACTCACGTGACCATGGGTGATTTTGAGAAGATCATATACACCGAAAGTCAGCCCGCACTCATTAATGCTAATCCGGTGCAAGCAATACGCCTGGCGAAGAAGGGTTACCTTATTGTAGCGCAACAGATACCCGTCGAGTCACCCGAGGGAATGCGCGGTATCATCGTCGTACGGAAAGACAGTTCAATTAATACCGTTTCGGATTTGGCGGGTAAACGCATTGCTTTTGGTGGTAACGATAATGCCTTTTTTGCCACTATCATTCCTAAAATATTACTGAATCGCAGCGGTCTGGACGGAAAATATATTGATGTCTCGAAACCCGGCCCGATATCGGACGTCATTAAGCGGTTACATCGAGGAGAAATCGAGGCCGCTGGCATAGGGACCATGGTGTTGCACAGTAAAATATTACAGGACAACTTTAATGTTCAAGGTAAGCGCATTATCATTCAAAGCGAACCCATGCCCGGTCTGGCGTGGCTACTTTCCAATTCGATCGAACCGGCGTTGCGAGAAGAAATCCGAGGTCTCTTGCTTGCCTATGGCATGGCCGCACCGGGTCATACTGCCCTGCGCGCAGGAGGGGTATCCGGTCTGCAATCCGCCAATCTGCAAACCTACGCCAAAGTAAAACAGTACGTGAATGAGCTGCACTAGATTGCCATGAAGCTTTCACTGCGCTACAAGGCCGCCATCCTGATCGCTCTGACCGAGTCCATTTTGCTAGGGTTATTGCTGCTTAGCAACTTGTACAGCAGCAGTAAAAATATGGAAGAACAGCTGGTTATTCGCGCGAAAAGCACCGCTCATCTTATTGCCAGTTCAGCGACAGAACCTCTATTGACGTACGATATTGCCACGCTAAAAAGCCTGGTTTCCGGCGCGATTGGCAAGCAAAATGTCAATTATATCGCCATCCTTGATCACCGCGACAGTACACTGGTGCAAGCCGGGGAAAAAACTGAACCCGGAAATTCGGTCAGCGCCGAACAACCGATACTGGTTGCCGGAAGTTTGTTTGGTAGCGTCAAACTTCAGATTTCACGGCAAAATGCCGACGCCGCACTGGCAAAAACTACACGTTACAATGTTGCTATTGTTATTCTGGAAATTCTGCTGGTCGCGATTATTTCACTTAGTCTTGGCTGGTTTCTAACGCGCGATCTATCGAAACTGTCGCAGGGCGCCAAATCCATCGAACAGGGTGATTTATCTGCTCGTGTGCCGGTCAATAGCGAGGATGAAATTGGCCTGTTAGCCAGCCAGTTCAACAGCATGGCAGATCGACTACAGTTGAATGTTGAAAAACTTGAAACGATCACGAGTCGTTTCCGGGACATGGCCGACAATACCAGCGATTTGATCTGGGAAGTCGATAAGGATTCTTACTATCGCTATGTTTCAAAACGCGTGGAGTCCCTGCTCGGTTATACACCTGAACAGATGACCGGGCACAGTGCCTTTGACTTTATTCTCCTGGAGGACGCTCATCGCTTGCGAACTCTGTTTCAGACTTCAAAAGAAGACAAGCGGCCCTTTTACGGTTTCGAGTACCGGGCCCGGCACCGCAATGGCAATACAGTCGTTCTTGAAGCCAACGGTATCCCGATTCTTGATCGCAGCAATAATCTGGTTGGCTATCGCGGCGTCACGCGTGACATTACCCGGCGCAAAGAAGATGCTTCGCAACTGATATATCTTTCCGAACACGACGCGCTCACCGGCCTAATCGGCCGTAGTAATTTTCTCGAAAGCCTGGAAGATGAAATCAAGTATGCTGCCCGTGCCAACATCCCCCTCACCTTGTTATTTCTTGACCTCGACAGCTTCAAGATGGTTAACGACTCGCATGGTCATTTAGCAGGAGACAGCGTGCTGCGTGTCGCTGCCGACATTCTGGCAAAGCATACTGACGAAACTGCGCTGGTAGCGCGCCTGGGGGGCGACGAATTTGGTATCTTGTTGCGTGGTGTCGATTCGAGTGATGGTAAAAAACTTGCCAAACGAATTCTCAACAGCTTTCAGGCTACGCGCGTCACCATCAACAATGCAACCATCCACATCTCCGCCAGTATCGGCGTTTGCAGCTATCCCCAGGATGGTAATGACAGTCAAACACTGCTGGCGCGAGCCGATGTCGCCATGAGCCACGCCCAGGGTCTGGGCCATGGTAGTTATTATGTTGTGCAGGATACAGATCGCGACCTGGATGCGATTCGTCGCACGGTCAACTGGCGAACAATTATTCGTGAAGCGCTGGAAGAAGACAGATTGTTGCTTGAGTTTCAACCGATCGTCTCGGTAAAAAATAGCGGCGGGAACAGGAAATTTGAGGCCCTCGTCAGATTGCGTGACCGCAGCGGGACCATCATCCCGGCAGCACAATTTGTGATCACAGCCGAGCAATCAGGTCAAATAATCGATATAGACAAATGGGTACTAAGGAACGTTATTGACCTGTTGTCACATCCGGAAAATATCGACTACTGTATATCTGTCAATCTTTCGGGGCGCTCCCTGAGTACACCCGGGTTCTGTGAATACTGCCAGAAGCTGACATCGGAAAGCGACATCAGCCCGGATAATCTGATTTTTGAGATAACAGAAACAACGGTAATTGCCGAAATGGCGCGAGCCGAAAACTTTGTCGCCACTATGAAACGCCTCGGTTATCGTTTTTCTCTCGATGATTTTGGTGTCGGCTACTCGTCTTTTTCTTACCTCAAACACCTGCCGGTGGATCAAATTAAAATTGACGGCAGTTTTGTACGTCACATAGACTCTAACCGCGAGGATCAGATATTCGTTCGAGCCATTGTCCAGGTCGCGAACGAACTGGGTCTGGAAACCGTAGCTGAGTTTGTAGAGAGTCATGAAGCATTAAAAATACTCACAGATATAGGAGTGGATTATGTTCAGGGCAATCATGTGGGTTTGCCAAATACCGCCTTTCAGCACCCCGAGACACATCAGAAAAATGACAATGAGCACAATCAATCTATTTGATCGGGAGAAATAAACAGGACTTGTCCACTTGGTTACGGAACAAAATCAAAAAAAAGGAGTTTCAATGAAACGCGCGTTAACAGTGATCAGTGTAGTTTCCCTACTGCTGGCGATAGCCTTTGCTGCTGCGCCCTATTGGATGGGCATGCAAATCGAATCCGCAATCAATGACGCGGTTAAGGGTATGACGACTCGTACTGGCATAACTTCTACAAATGTTTCTTTTTCACGCGGCTGGTTGAAGTCCGAGGCCAATAGCAAGATTTTATTGCCGACTACGCCAATTGTTATTGACGCGACTCATCGAATTGAGCATGGACCGCTACCGCTGTCACAATTGTTGTCGGGTGATTTCGCGCCCGCCCTGGCATTGATCAAGACAACGTTGCGCTTCACGTCTTCGATCAAGGCGCCTGCTGGTCTGGCCGAGTCCCTGAAAACCCTGCCACCGGTGGAAATAGAAACGGTACTCGATCTGTCCGGGAATGGCACCAGCATATTCGGGCTTGCGTCAGCCAGTCACAAACAGGGTGAAACCACTATTAGTTGGGAGGCTGGTAAAGGTCAAATGCAATTTGACCGCAAGTGGAAAAAAATTGCAGCAGAATTCAATCTCCCGCTGCTTTCCATAAATTCTACTCGTGGCGAACTGACTATTAAAAACATTCGCCTGATCTCAGACATGTACGCGGGAGCTACTGGTTATATGTTAGGTCGTAACCAGCTTAGTGTGGCCAACTTTACTATGAAGCCATTCCTGGACATTCAGGACATTAAACTCTCTGCCGCTGCCCAGTCCAAGGGGCAGTTCGTCACCATTCGTATTAACTATGGCGTCAAGGCACTGCAGATTGCGAAAAACAATTACGGACCGGGCACACTCAATCTGGTTATTCGCAATCTGGACGCGAAATCTCTCAAGCAATATGAAAATGACATGAATCAGATTAACAGCCGTGCCCTGCCACAAGAACAGGCGCAAATGATGATTATCGGCAAAACCCTGGAACTCGCCGGCAAGCTATCGCGGAATAATCCTGAAATCGAACTTACCAAGCTCAGTTTTGTTGCGCCGGATGGCCAGCTTACCGGTAAGGCAAAATTTGTCGTAGAGGGAAAAGAAAAGGACCTCTCTGCTAATCCCATGTTATTACTGACTGCCGTTAAGGGATCGGCAGAGCTATCGATCCCCCAGAGTCTCGCGAAAGCCGTGGTTATGCCACAAATTCAACGCGATATCCGCAACCTGGGAAGAGAGGGGAAATTGAGCCAGTCGGAAGCTACCGACCTGACACCGGAAGCCCTTAACAAAATCGCCGAAGAGGTCTATCCGAAGTATTTGCAGGAAATCGGTTTTGATCGCTGGCTGGTTAAGCAGGGAGACACTTACCGTTTCTCCATGTCAGTCAATGGTGGACAAGTCACTGTAAATGGGGCGCCTCTGTCATCCGTTCGATAGAAAAAAAAGCGGGCGCATAAAGCGCCCGCTGCATACTAGACAATATTTACAAGTTACAGGTTGTAACCACGTTCGTCATGCAGGGCAAGATCGAGACCCTCGGTTTCCTGTTCTTCTACTACACGCAGACCCATGATGGCATCCAGCACTTTCAGAATGATCAAGGTCACGATACCGGTGTAAACGACGGTAGCGACGATACCGTAGAACTGCACACCAACCTGCTCGCCCATAGTCTTGATCTCGCCGCCGAATCCGACACCGCCGAGGGCGGTGGCCGCGAACACGCCGGTGAGAAGGGCACCGATGATGCCGCCAATGGCATGCACACCGAAGACATCCAGTGCATCGTCATAACCAAACGCCCGCTTGATTTTAGTAGAGGCAAGGAAGCAACCCACACCTGCGGCCAGACCAATGGCCAGAGCACCCATGGGGCCAACCGCACCGGAAGCCGGGGTAATCGCCACCAAACCCGAAACAGCGCCGGAGGCAATACCCAGTACGCTGGGCTTGCCGTGTGTGATCCACTCACTGAACATCCAGGTCACCGCGGCCGTGGCAGCGGCTATCTGCGTTACTGCCATCGCCATTCCGGCAGTACCATCAGCAGCGAGCTCGGAACCGGCGTTAAAGCCGAACCAACCCACCCACAGCATGGCTGCGCCGATCATGGTCAAACCCAGATTATGCGGGGGCATGGCTGTGTTCGGATAACCCTTGCGTTTACCCAGCACCAGGGCTGCCACCAGACCGGCAATACCGGCATTGATGTGTACCACCGTGCCGCCGGCAAAGTCGAGTATACCCTTGCCACCGAGCCAGCCACCGTCACCCCATACCCAGTGGGCAATCGGTGCATAGACCACGGTCAGCCAAAGAACCATGAAAATCAGCATGGCTGAAAATTTCATACGTTCGGCAAAGGCGCCGACAATCAACGCCGGGGTGATAATGGCAAAGGTCAGCTGGAAGGTCATGAACACGGTTTCCGGGATGGTGCCACTTAGGGAATCAACGGTCATGCCCTTAAGAAACAGCTTATCCAGACCGCCCCAATAGGCGCCCTCCCCACCGAAAGCGATGCTATAGCCATAAACCACCCACAGGATGGTCATTACCGAGGCAATGGCAAAACACTGCATGAGTATCGACAGCACGTTTTTGGATCGGACCATACCGGCATAAAAAAGCGAAAGACCCGGTATGGTCATGAAAAGCACCAGGGCCGTCGCAGTTAACATCCACGCGGTATCGCCAGAGTTCAGTGTTGGTGCTTCTTCTGCAAACACCAAACTGGGTACAACGGCTAGTAACAAAGCGGCGCCACCCAGTAATTTCTTGAATGCTTGTAACTTCATAGTAATTACTCCCAATTATTAAAGCGCATCTTTGCCGGTTTCACCGGTGCGAATACGAATGACTTGTTCAAGATCAGACACGAAGATCTTGCCGTCGCCAATCTTGTCGGTCTTGGCAGCCTTGATAATGGCCTCTGTGACCTGATCGACCTGACTCGCTTCAACGGCGGCTTCGAGTTTTACCTTGGGCAGAAAGTCGACTACATATTCCGCACCTCGATAAAGTTCTGTGTGCCCTTTCTGACGACCAAAGCCCTTTACCTCGGTTACGGTAATGCCCTGCACACCGACTTCGGCAAGCGCGTCGCGCACGTCATCCAGCTTGAAGGGCTTGATGATAGCTGTGACTATCTTCATGAAATTATCTCCTTCTGGTTAATTAAAAGGTGCCGGTTAAACCGGCACCTTTATTGAAAGTGACTACAATGATTTGCCAACTGAAACGAATACCTTACCCTCGCTATCAGCTGAGGCGTCAGACTTCCAGTAACCCAGAGCCAGAT
Source organism: Acidiferrobacterales bacterium (assembly GCA_048060695.1). Classification (GTDB taxonomy): domain Bacteria; phylum Pseudomonadota; class Gammaproteobacteria; order Acidiferrobacterales; family JAJDNE01; genus JAZFSZ01. The sequence goes on along the minus strand of JBGMQT010000024.1, from coordinate 3,283 downwards.
CTACACCACCTGCAGCACCGCTAACAGCGATGGAATAATCTACAGCTGCGCCGCCTGATGTGGTCGTATAAATATCACCGTAACCCAAATGCAGGTCAATGCTGGCCTTTCCCATCGGGATAGATCCGCTACCCTCGACATAGTAGGTAGAAACACCGCCAACATCAGGAGAATAGGAAGCCAACAGCGCGACTGGCCCGGCATCACCACC
>JBGMQT010000024.1:1861-2972 GCA_048060695.1 Acidiferrobacterales bacterium | reverse complement strand
CCACGCCAGATGTAGTCATTGGTAAAAGCGACATTGCCACTCGGGCCAGCAGCCATCACCGGTGCGCTCAAACCGGCGCTGGTAACAACTCCGGCAGCAATAAGAATTGCAGTTAATTTTTTCATCTCTCTCTCCTGGTTTTTTAATAACTTATGTTAATGAACAATAATTCAAAGCGATCCAGCTAATACGATGCTCCGATGGACTCCTATAGAGCAGGTTGCGTGCCAGAACAATTAGTTATTAACTATTAATGAGTTACGATCATTTCACGTGATTCATGTGGGGTTTACGCACCAACTTGGCACACAAGCAACCTGGGGATGCACTGTAATAGAGCGCGCCAGCTCGAGTCCTCCACCCATTGCCAAGACGGGTCGCAGTAAGCCTTCACAGGGGTTAAACTGGTTGCTACGGAGGCGCAATGAAGAGCAACAAACCAACAATCGATGGCCTGATGTCAGCGATAAATGACTTGCTGCCGAAAAACCCCAGACAAGAACTGGAAAAGAATTTGCGTGCAGCACTGGCGTCGACACTCGACCGTATGGAGTTAGTCACACGGGAGGAGTTTGAGATACAGGAAGCCGTACTGGCGCGAACCCGTCAAAAACTTGAACAACTGGAAAAACTTGTTGCAGAATTGGAACAAGAACTGGTAAAAAACTGATTCACGGAAGATTTACAAACTAGAGGGCGCTACTAATTATTGTGGTGCCCATGGAAGGGAATCCATGTCAATTGCTGTAATTCATAGTCGTGCCCAAGTGGGCATCGACGCACCCCCGGTCACGGTGGAGGTTCATCTCGCCAACGGCCTGCCGAGTCTGTCCATCGTTGGTCTACCGGAAACCGCCGTTAAGGAAAGTAAAGACCGCGTCCGTAGTGCCATACTCAATTCACGTTTCGAATTTCCGGCGCGTCGAATTACCATCAACCTGGCGCCGGCGGACCTGCCCAAAGATGGCGGTCGTTTCGACCTGCCCATTGCCATTGGTATTCTGGCGGCATCGGGTCAGATAAAGGCAAGTTCCGTATCCGGCTACGAATTTCTGGGAGAGCTGGCGTTAACCGGTGAACTGCGACCAATCGGCGGCGCCTTGACCGCAGC
>JBGMQT010000024.1:0-1761 GCA_048060695.1 Acidiferrobacterales bacterium | reverse complement strand
GCCGGAGGTCATAGTCTATTGATGATTGGCCCCCCGGGTTCAGGCAAGACCATGCTGGCAAACCGGTTACCGGGGATTCTGCCGCAGATGAATGATGTTGAGGCAATGGAAACGGCAGCCATTCACTCCATCAGCAGCAGGGGCTTTTCTATTCGGGACTGGAAGCGGCGCCCGTTCCGCTCCCCGCATCACACCGCCAGTGGAGTAGCGCTTGTCGGTGGGGGCAGTTTTCCCCGCCCCGGAGAAATCTCATTGGCGCATAACGGCGTATTATTTCTCGACGAATTGCCCGAATTCAATAGACACGTACTTGAAGTACTGCGAGAACCACTGGAATCCGGCAGCATCACCGTTTCGCGTGCTGCGCGGCAGTCAGACTTTCCGGCTCGCTTTCAACTGGTGGCGGCAATGAACCCCTGCCCCTGTGGCTACGCCGGAACCAGTAGCGGTCGCTGCCGTTGTACCGCTGAACAAATTATCAAGTATCGCAACCGTGTCTCCGGACCATTACTCGATCGCATCGATATGCATATCGAGGTGCCAGCGCTACCGAAAGAACAAATAACAAAGTCGGAAGGAAAAGCGGAATCTTCTCACGTTATTCGAGAACGGGTATTGCGCGCGCGTTCCCTGCAGACGCGTCGGAAACTTGTCAATGCAGCAATGAATAATCGGCAAATCGAGGAGTATTGCAAAGTGTCAGACGATGACACAAGGCTGCTGGAAGACGCTATAAATAAGCTGGGTTTAAGTGCGCGCGCCTATCACCGTATCTTAAAGGTGGCACGCAGCATCGCTGACCTGGACCAGAGCGAAAGTATCATTACGCCACACCTGACCGAAGCAATTCAGTATCGCTGCCTCGACCGGGCGCCACTGGTTTAGTATGCCAAACAAAAAACGGCTCCCAAGGGAGCCGTTTTGATTTGCACCTGAGATACTACGTTCTACTTGGACTTTGAAATCATATAGTCCACTGCAGCCTTGATAACGTCGTCACTCATATCGGCACGACCACCCTTGGGGGGCATCGAACCTTTGCCTTCGATGGCTGTTTTATAGAGAGCGGCATTACCTTTGGCAATGCGCGGCGCCCAGGCAGCTTTATCGCCCAGCTTCGGGGCACCCGCGGCTCCCGTTGCATGACAGGCCATGCATGCCGTGTTGTAGGTATCCCCGCCTGCGGCGGCCTGGGCAACAGGCACCACAGCGTTGGCCACCGCAGATACCGCCTTGGCTACAAACAGCTTGCCGATCGGTTCAATGCGGGCGACCACAGATTCGTTGTTCGCGCTTGACGTCGTTACTGGTTTGGCGCCAATAACGTTGGCGATAATAAAAATTACGACGGCCAGGGCAATCAACGCTCCAAACATCAAGGAAAGATTCTTGACAACGTCATTATCACTCATGTTGCTACTCATGGTTCTTTTCACCTAAATTTAAAGTTAATGTAAAGTTCATTTCCCACTTGCAAGAAGCGGACCGGAAAATTGAGCTGGCGTATTATACCCTTAAATTCCGTCTTACCAATTATATAATGTATCCCGGCTGAACCCGAGCTGAATAGGCGAAAAAATCATCAGATAGACGTTTTTTCGGCATGAAGGTATGCTTCACGACATTATAGGTCCCCTAGAATTGATAGCTATTCTCATTCAATGGAATATTGGACCATTCAATGCGCCCGTAGCTCAGCTGGATAGAGTACTGTCCTCCGACGGCAGGTGTCAGAGGTTCGAATCCTCTCGGGCGCGCCAT
>JBGMQT010000023.1:0-30286 GCA_048060695.1 Acidiferrobacterales bacterium | reverse complement strand
TTCCGGCTAAAAGAATGCCGGAATGACAGGAATTGGGACTATGGCGTCCTTAAGTAAGTGCCATTCGGGGTTAGCCCCCTTTTGCAATACTGGGTCAGGCCGCAAGCCCGCGGTGTATCAAAATATTGGTAACTGATCCGTGAGAAAAACGAATTACAGAAGGTAGAGGATAATATGACTATATCTGCTGCAGAGGTAAAAGCGCTGCGTGAGATGACAGGTCTTGGCATGATGGAGTGCAAGAAAGCTCTCGAAGAAACGGCTGGTGATAAAGATGCCGCCATAGAACTGATGCGCAAGAAAGCGGGCGCAAAAGTAGAAAAAAAGGCTGGACGTACCGCAGCCGATGGATTGGTCAGCGTAGTAACCCAGGGCAATGCGATTGCAATGGTAGAAGTAAATAGTGAAACCGACTTTGTCGCCAAAGGTGACGAGTTCAGGAATTTTGTTACCCAACTCGCTTCCTGTATTGCCAGCAATCGACCTGCCGATGTTGGTGCGCTCATGGAACAGTCTATTGACGGCAGTAAATCGGTGGCAAAAACACTGGAAGCCATGGTACAGAAACTGGGCGAGAAGATGAGTATTCGCCGGTTTGAGACCTATACCTGTAAAAATACGATTGGCAGTTACGTCCACACTACCGGCAAGATTGCTGTACTGGTTGAAATGGAGGGTGGCGATGAAACCCTGGCCAGGGATATCGCAATGCACATTGCTGCCAGTCGGCCTCAGTTTATCAGCCCGGAAGAAGTACCGGAAAAGGTAAAGGCCAGGGAACGAGAGTTCTTTACCGAACAGGCTAAAGAAAGCGGTAAACCGGATAACATTGTCGAGAAAATGGTAGAAGGTCGCATCAACAAGTTCCTTGGTGAGATTTGTCTGTTGGGCCAGCCGTTCGTAAAAGACCCGGATACCAGGATTGAAAGTCTACTGCAGTCCGCCAGCGCAAAAATTGTGCGCTTCATGCGCTATGAAGTTGGTGAGGGTATAGAGAAAAAAGAAGACGATTTCGCTGCCGAAGTCATGGCACAGGTGAAGGGAGCCTAGGTCTTGTCTGCAGCCGGCCGATCACCGGCATATAAACGCATCCTGCTTAAACTCAGTGGTGAGGCGTTGATGGGTGGCGATTCCTATGGCATCAATCGTGATGTTATTGAGCGAATAGTTGGCGAGATCAAAGCTGTCGTTAATGAAGGTGTGCAGGTTGCCGTTGTCGTTGGCGCCGGTAATATATTCCGTGGCATCGCCGGGTCAGCACTCGGCATGGACCGTACCACAGCTGACTATATGGGCATGCTGGCGACGGTCATGAATTCCATGGTGTTGCAGGATGCGATTCAACAGGTCGGAGTCGATGCCGTCGTACAGTCCGCAATCCCGATGGAGCCGGTGGTGGCGGCCTATGACCGCGACAAGGCATTGCGCTATCTGAATGACGGCACGGTAGTGATATTTGGTGGCGGCACGGGTAATCCTTTTTTTACCACCGATACGGCGGCGAGTCTCAGGGGTCTGGAGATACAGGCAGATATTGTGCTTAAGGCGACCAAAGTCGATGGTGTCTATACCAGGGATCCGGTCAAGTATCCGGATGCCAAACGTTATGAGAAGTTGTCTTATGATGAGGTTCTGGAAAAACGCCTGGGCGTAATGGATGCAGCGGCGATAGCTCTGTGTCGTGACCAGCAGATGCCGTTGCGTGTATTCAACATTAATACTCCCGGAACCCTGCTGAAAGTGGTTCTGGGCGGGAGTGAAGGAACGTTAGTTGAAACCGGAGAGCAGTCATGACAGACAGTATCGACAAAATAGAAAAAGATGCCGAATCCCGGATGCAAAAATCTCTAGAGTCTCATCGAGCCGAGTTAAGCAAGATTCGCACCGGCCGTGCCAGTGTCAATTTGCTGGACCATATAAATGTTGATTTTTACGGTACACCCAGTCCGCTGAGCCAGGTTGGTTCAATCAGTGTGTCGGACGCGAGGACGCTGACAATCAAACTGTGGGACAAGGCCATGATTCAGCCAGTGGAAAAAGCGATTACCAATTCCGACCTGGGTTTAAATCCTGCTGTTGCCGGAGAAACAATTCGCATACCGATTCCATCGTTGACGGAAGAGCGTCGCAAAGACCTGACAAAACTGGCTCGAGGTGATGGTGAAAATGCAAAAATTGCTATTCGAAATATTCGACGTGATTCGAATCAGCACTTCAAGAATCTGGTTAAAAGCAAGGAAATTTCTGAAGACGAAGAAAAACAGGCAGAGGGGTTTGTGCAGAAGTTGACGGATCGGTATGTGGCTGAAGTGGAAAAGCTGGTAGAAGAAAAAGAAAAAGATTTAATGGAGATCTGATGGGATCTGGCAGGTACGAACAACCAGAAATCAGCAAGATACCGTCTTTAGTTATCGGCATACGAAAACCCTGCTGAAAATGGTCAAACCTGCTGCCATCAAGAACTCTGGACCCGATTTAGATGATGGCAGACTGCCTGTCCACATCGCCGTAATTATGGATGGCAATGGTCGCTGGGCCCGAAAACGTAGCCTGCCACGCGTAGCCGGGCACCGCAAGGGTGCCGAATCCGCACGCAATCTGATCACCCTTTGCGGTAACCGGAAAATATCCTTCCTCACCTTGTTTGCCTTTAGCAGCGAAAACTGGAAGCGCCCGCAACCCGAGGTTAATCGATTAATGGATATCTTTATCTCGGCGCTTGATAAAGATGTTAAAAAGTTACATGAGAGTAATGTACGTTTTCGCGTAATCGGTGAACGCAGTTCACTTTCCTCTGGAATTGTAGAAAAAATTGAAAAAGGTGAGACCTTAACTGCCGCCAATACCGGCCTGCAGCTGAATGTGGCCATGAACTATGGCGGAAAATGGGATGTTGTCACCGCTTGCCAGCGGGTTGCCGATCAGGTTGCGAGTGGGGCACGAAAGCCCGGTTCCATTACCTTCAAGGATTTGGAGAAGGGTCTAAGCACCGCAGGCCAGCCTGAGCCGGACTTGTTCATTCGTACTGGCGGGGAGCACCGTATCAGCAATTTCCTGTTATGGCAGTTGGCCTATACCGAGCTGTATTTCTCGGATATTTTGTGGCCGGATTTTGGCGAGGAAGATTTTGATCAAGCGTTGAATGTTTATGCAAGTCGGCAACGACGGTTTGGCCAAACCGGTGATCAGGTGGGGGCGGGCTAATGTTGTGGAAACGCGTTTTGACAGCGATTGTTCTGATACCACTGGTGCTATGGGCGCTGTTTTCCTTGCCGGCGACAGGTATCGCGATTCTGATTGGTGTCATTGTGACCATTGCCACCTGGGAGCTTACAGCCCTGATCGGGCTAAATACCGCAACGGGTCGCATACTGTATACCTTACTAATGGGCGTGTTCGGTGTGTCCGGTTCGATGTTGCTGTTACAGGGTGGTTCGCTGTTGCCAGTCTTTGCAGTCGCGTTTATCTGGTGGACCTACGCTGCTATTCATATTCTGAAAGAGGACGGAACTTACGGTGGAGTTTTCCGGAGCCATGTCGGGCGCCTCATCGCCGGCTTCATTGTGATGTTGCCTACCTGGCTGGGTTTCCTGGCCTTGTATACCACTGACTCGGCGCGGCCCAATCTTTTGTTGTATGTGCTGGTGCTGGTGTGGGTGGCAGATTCGTTTGCCTATTTTGCTGGTAAAGCGTGGGGTCGGCATAAACTCGCACCGGCAGTCAGCCCGGGAAAATCTATTGAGGGCGTCTTAGGCGGGTTGCTTGGCGTCGCGATTGTTGCAACGGGCGCCGGGTTATTTCTGTGGCAGTATGAAGGCATGGACCTGTATGTATGGATAGTACTTTCGCTGCTGACAGGCATTGTCTCGGTTGTCGGTGATCTCACCGAGAGTTTATTCAAACGTCGCGCCGGCGTAAAAGATAGCGGCACACTGCTTCCCGGTCACGGAGGAATGTTTGATCGTATTGATGCACTGACCGCTGCGGTCCCGGTGTTCGTCTTCGGCTGGCAGCTGTTTAAAGGAGGCGCCTGGTGAGCCAGACACGTGGTGGTGAATGTAAACCCAGAGGGGTTGCCATTCTTGGTGCGACTGGCAGTATCGGCGTCAATACGCTAGACGTTATCTCTCGTCATCCGGACCGTTTTAAGGCAGTCATCCTGACAGCAAACACGCAAATTGATCGATTGTTCGAGCAGTGCAAACAATTTCAACCCCGAATGGCGATTATGGCCGATCTGCAAAGCGCGGAACGCCTGCAACAAAGAGTCAACGACGCCGGCCTTGAGATTGAGGTGGCGGCGGGTATCGACTCAATAGGCCCGGCCATTAAATCGAATGATATCGGGATTGTAATGGCAGCCATCGTCGGCGCGGTTGGACTCAAACCAACCCTTGCTGCGGTACAGGCAGGGAAACAGGTGCTGATCGCAAACAAGGAGCCACTGGTGATGTGTGGCGACATTTTTATTGCCGAAGCGAAGCGATCGGGCGCGATGTTGCTACCCATTGATAGCGAGCACAATGCCGTATTTCAGTGTATGCCATCAGCTTACCAGATGGGTGAACCGGCTGTCGGTGTGCGCCGTATTCTGCTGACGTGCTCAGGTGGGCCGTTTCGGAAAGTACCGGTCGAGCGATTGAAAGACGTAACACCGGAACAGGCCTGCGCCCACCCGACCTGGGATATGGGGCAAAAAATATCCGTTGATTCCGCAACCTTGATGAACAAAGGACTGGAAGTGATCGAGGCCTGCGGGTTATTTGGTGTCCCGCCGGATCGAGTGGAAGTCGTCATTCATCCGCAAAGCGTGATTCATTCCATGGTGGAATACCTGGACGGTTCTGTGTTGTCCCAAATGGGAAATCCGGATATGAGGATTCCCATCACCCACGCGTTGTCATGGCCGGATCGCATTGAATCCGGGGCCGAGGCTCTGGACTTGATTGAAATCGGCCGCCTGGATTTTGAACGCCCGGATATGGCGAAGTTTCCCTGTTTGCGGTTCGCCTATGAAGCAGCAATCGAAGGGGGTACGGCACCTGCGATTCTCAATGCAGCCAATGAGGTGACGGTACAGGCATTTCTTGATAAACATATCGCGTTCACTGACATTGCGGAAATAATTGACCAGGTAATGCAGAATACAAGCACAAACGCGGCAACTACGATCGACGCCATCATTGAAGATGATGTCCGTGCCCGTCTGGCGGCGCGTGCCCTGATTCTTCCCGTCGACGAGATTAGGAGAAACAAACATTGATTAGCGGAATTTACATGCTGGTGGCTTTTGTAGTCGCGCTGGGCATTCTGATTGTGGTGCATGAGTTCGGTCACTATTGGGTGGCAAAGCGAGTCGGTGTCAAGGTGCTGCGTTTTTCGGTCGGTTTTGGGAAACCCATCTGGTCGCGGCGCTGGGGAAAAGACCAAACCGAGTTCGTTGTCTCAGCCATTCCTCTTGGCGGGTATGTTCGTATGTTGGGTGAAGACGATGATGATTTTTCACCGGACGAAGCTCACCGCGCATTCAGTCAGAAATCTTTGCCCAAACGTGTGGCGGTGGTTGTGGCCGGCCCACTATTTAATCTGGCATTTGCGGTATTTGCATTCTGGCTCGTTTACATGATTGGTATTGAGGGGATTCGGCCGGTTGTTGGCAAGGTGGCACCGCAGTCTATTGCAGAAGCCGCTGGATTCTCGAGCGGTGATGAACTGCTGGAGCTAGATGGCAAGCCGGTCCAGACCTGGGGCCAGCATCGCATGTATATTTTCCGTCGTGCACTTGATCGCGCCGAGTTGACCTTTACCGTTCGCACGGCATCCGGGAAAGAGTTGCGGCGCTATATCGATCTGTCGCGTATCCCGATTAAAGACATTGATGCCGGCTTGATTTCCCGTGGTATCGGGCTCTATGTCTATATGCCCGAACTTCCGGCCATATTTGGCCAGATTGAAACAGGGCCGGCAGCGGCTGCCGGCCTCGAACCCGGTGACCTTGTCATCGAGGTCGAGCGCGAGAGCGTGAGTAACTGGAGTGAATTTGCCAGCCGAATACGCGCCAGGCCCGGGCGCCCGACCCGGCTTGTGGTGAAGCGGGGCACGCAAGAGTTAACGATTACCGTGACGCCGGAAGAACGCAAGATTGAAGACAAGACCATCGGCTTGATTGGCGTACGACCCGAATTCCCTGGCCTGCCTGACGAACTGAAGGCCGTTGTGCGTTTTGGCCCGTTAAAATCCCTGTCCGTTGCGGCCCAACAGACCTGGACCTTGTCAGTGTTAACACTGGAAATGTTGTATAGAATGCTCAAGCTTGAAATTTCTTCGCGCAACATCAGTGGTCCGCTTACGATCGCGCAGGCTGCCGGTTATTCGGCACAACTGGGAATCGACCGCTTCCTGATGTTCCTGGCGCTGGTCAGCATCAGCCTGGGGGTGCTGAATCTTCTTCCCATACCGGTGTTGGATGGCGGTCATCTGCTCTACTACGCCTTTGAGGCCGTCCGGGGAAAACCGCTTTCTGAGGAAATTCAGGCATGGGGACAACAAATTGGTATAATCCTGCTTGTAGGGCTGATGGTCCTGGCTTTTTATAATGATATAACAAGAATTCTGTTCGAATGAATTACACGATTTTGTACAAATCGCCTCATCGAGTTCGAGTGAGGCGATTCCTTCTGACGCTTGCGTTTCTGCTGGTTTCGTCGACCAGCTATGCTTTTGAGTCCTTTGTCGTCAAGGAAATTCGCGTTGAAGGACTTCAGCGCATATCAGTTGGCACTGTTTTCAACTATCTACCAATCCGGATTAATGAAAAATTTACCAATGATGGAGCTAGAGAGTCACTACGGGCATTGTTTAAAACCGGATTCTTCAAAGATATTCGTCTGGCGAGGGAAGGCAGCACTCTGCTGGTCCGGGTCGTAGAGCGTCCGTCAATATTAAGCATCGATATTGACGGCAGTAAAAAAATTCCTCCCGAAGACCTCAAGAAAACGCTGAAAGAAGCCGGCCTCGGTGAAGGCAGGACATTCAATCGATCATTACTTGATCGCGTGCAACTGGACCTGAAGCGACAGTACTACAGCCTTGGATATTATGCCGTAAAAATCGAGCATACAATAAAACCCAAAGATCAGAACAGGATAGCCATCGAATTTAAAATCTCGGAAGGCCGTATTGCGTTGATCGAAGACATACGAATTGTTGGTAATGAGGCGTTTCTGGATAAAAAGTTATTGGGCTTGTTTCAACTGCAAACGCGCGCAAAAACAAAAATGCCGTTTAGCAAGAAAGATCGGTATTCGCGACAAAAGCTTGAAGGTGATCTGGAATCGCTGAGAAATAAATATCACAACGCCGGATATATTGACTTCACAATTAATTCGACGCAGGTATCTGTTACGCCAGATAAAGAATATGTATACCTGACAATCTCGATCACGGAAGGCAAGCAGTACAAAATCAGCGGTCATGCAATTTCAGGTGAAACAATTGTTGGCGAAAAAGAAATTAACAAGTTAATCACGATAGAAAAAGGCGAAATATTTTCCAGAAAGAGAGTCATAGATATAGTAACGGCCATTAATGGTCGGCTCGGTGATGAAGGCTATGCGTTCGCACAAGTTAATGCCATGCCGGGTATTGATAGAGATAAAGCAGAAGTCAGTTTTACTTTTACCATTTCTCCGGGCAAGCGGGCCTATATTCGCCGTATTAATATATCCGGCAATAATATTACTCGCGATTCTGTTATTCGAAGGGAAATGCGCCAGCTGGAAGGAACATGGTTTTCTCGCAAGAAGCTTGACCGTTCCCGTGTAAGGCTACAACGTCTGGGGTATTTTGCATCCGTTGATATAAAGACTAGGCCTGTTGCAGGTTATGATGACCAGATCGATGTCGATATTACTGTTAAGGAGCAATCTACCGGCAGCATAACTATGGGAGCGGGGTACTCGGACTTAAATGGTGTATTTGTCAACATTGCCTACAATGAAAGAAATGCCTTTGGTACCGGTAAAGATGTTCGTATATCGTTTGACAACAGTCAGGCAACAACTACTTATGAGTTCAGATACAACAACCCCTATTACACATTGAGCGGAATCAACCGTGGGTTTGAGCTGTACTCTCGAGCGATAAATGCCACAGTATCCAGAACGGGTAACTATGGAACCGAAACCAATGGGTTAGGCGTATTTTATGGTTTCCCTGTATCCGAGGCGCGCAAGATCAACGTGGGACTGGCGTATGAAAATAATAACCTTGACGTCATATTTGGCCCAACGGGAAGTGCCCTGGTCGCCCAGGACTTTGTTACCATCTATGGTGATAAAGTCAGCACCTTGAAGGCGACCGTGGGCTGGTCGCATGACACCCTGAATAATTTTATCTTCGCGACTCAGGGTGGCCTGATTCGTCTTGTCGCAGAGGGGGGAATCCCCGGTGGGGACCTGCAATACTATCAGGCGAGCCTGAGGGGAAGTTACTATTTCCCCCTCACGGATGAACGCAGCACTGTCAGAGTCCGTGGAGAAGTTGCCTACGGTGACGGTTATGGCAGCACCACCGAGTTGCCCTTTTTCAAGAACTATTTTGCCGGTGGTGCCAATAGCGTTCGTGGATTTCGGGCGCGCGGACTGGGTCCGACGGACCCGATTACCACTGACCCCATCGGCGGAAACAAACTGCTTGTGGGTAGCGCAGAGTACTTATTTCCCGTTCCCGGCTCGCCTGAGCAGGGTAGTTCGATGCGCTTGAGTCTATTTGTTGATGCCGGTATGGTGTATAGCGCGACCGAAGCGCTTGACCCGGGTACTCTAAGGTACTCGGCAGGGATTGGATTCAACTGGTTTACTGCAGTGTTTCCGATTTCACTCAGTTATGGTATCCCACTAAACGCGCAACCCGGTGATTTGGTTGAAAATTTTCAATTTAATATAGGACTACCTCTTCAGTAGACAGAATGAATTACCTTTTAAATATCGAAACCAATCATTGGAAGAGTGTCAAGGCGCTATCGTTCGCGGTATTGTTGCTGATGGGAGTGCACACATCCGTCGCTACGGCAGCAAACCTGAAAATCGGCTACGTGAATAGCGCGAAAGTAATCGAACAGGCACCACAGGCGAAGGCGGCGTTGACCCGTTTAGACAAGGAATTCTCACCTCGGGACAATAAACTGATTAAAAGTCGCGAGAAAATGAAGAACCTCGAATCTGAGCTGGAGAAGAATTCACTTGTTCTTAAAGATTCTGAGAGACGTAACAAAGAACGGCAGCTGCTTATACTAAAACGGGATGTACGACGAGCGACTCAGGAATTCCGCGAAGATTATAACCTGCGCCGAAACGAGGAACTGGCTGCACTACAGAAACTGGTTTTCAAAACCATTACCAGTATCGCAAAAAAACAACAATTTGATCTTATACTGCATGAGGGAGCGATTTACGCCAGCAGCAAGATCGATATTACCGATCGTGTCCTTCAAAACCTGCGGAGTAAATTCAAGAGAGGAAGATGAAGGTTGAGTATGGATTATGATCTTGCTCAACTGGCATCACATTGTGATGGTCGCGTTAAAGGAGATGGCACAAAAAAAGTTTGTTCTGTTGCATCAATCGATACGGCCGGTCCCGAACACCTAACCTACCTGACCGACAAAAAATACGGGCACTTTCTTGAAAACACAGCCGCCGGCGTCGTATTGCTGGACGAGGAAGCATCAGAAAAATATGATGGCGATGCAATTGTTGTTGCGAATCCTCACCTGGCATTTGCTATTCTTGCCAAAATATTGACACGTCCGAGGGACGTTACACCTTCAATTCATCCGTCAGCACAAATTTCACCTGAAGCCAAAGTCAGCAACTCGGCATGGATTGGTCCTAATGTTGTTATAGAAAAAAACGCAACAGTTGGTAGCGGTAGTCGAATTGGTGCCGGTTCCTTTGTCGGCCAGTCGGCTCGCATTGGTGACGGAACGGTATTGTATCCCGGTGTTACAATTAACGAATATTGTGTAACAGGACAGGAGTGTATTTTTCTGTCGGGTGCTGTGATAGGAAGCAGGGGTTTCGGCTATGTCATAGATGAAAATCACCGATGGATTGGGATGCCACAGTTAGGAAGAGTGATAATTGGCGATCGAGTAGAGATTGGCGCTAACACCACTATCGATAGAGGAGCATTGAAGGATACCGAGATTCACAATGGTGTTAAAATCGACAATCTGGTTCATATTGCCCATAATGTGATAGTAGGAGAAAATACTGCTATTGCCGCATGTACCGGTATTGCCGGTAGCGCTATCATCGGAAAGCGCTGTTCCATTAGCGGGCAAGTATCCATATTCGGACATATCGAATTGACCGATGATGTCGTCATTGCCGCTACGTCCCTGGTGAGAAGAACTATTTCGGAACCGGGTATCTATTCCTCAAGCTTGCCTGTCGTTGGTCTAAAACTTTGGCTAAAGAATGTTGCGAGAATTTATCAGCTGGACAAGATGGCACGTCGCCTGGGGCAGATTGAGAAAATAATCAAAAAGTTATAGTTGAGGAGTATGTCGTTTGAGAGATATTGATATTAACCAGGTAATGGAGTGGCTGCCCCACCGCTATCCCATGTTATTGGTTGATCGCATTGTTGAGTTTGAGCCGGACAATTCGATCACCGCGATCAAGAATGTCACGATTAACGAACCATTTTTTCAGGGTCACTTTCCCGGTTTTCCAATAATGCCAGGTGTAATGATTGTTGAAGCTATGGCTCAGGCGGCGGCACTACTTTTCCGGGTAGACGAAGATAACCAGCCTGGAGAAAATGCTACATATTTTTTTGTCGGTATTGATAAAGCCAGATTCAAAAAACCTGTCATACCGGGCGATCAGTTAAAAATGAAAATAACTATCAAGCGAAAAATGCGGGGTATATGGAAATTCATCGGCACAGCAACTGTTGACGGTGAGGTTTGTTGCACATCAGAGTTTATGTGTACCTATAAGGAAGACTAGGTGATTCATCCCGGGGCAGTTGTCGATCCTGCAGCAGATATCAGCAGCAACGCGGAAATTGGCCCGTATAGTATTATTGGTCCGGATGTCAGTATTGGTGACCACACCTGGATTGGTCCTCACGTGGTCATCAATGGCCCCACCACGATCGGGAGCAACAACCGAATTTATCAATTTGCCTCTATTGGCGATGCACCGCAGCATGTCAACTATAAAAATGAGCCCACCCGGCTAGTAATAGGGGACCGTAATACCATCAGGGAATACGTCACTATCAATCGGGGAACTGTGGAAGGTGGCGAGGTAACCCGGATCGGAAATGACAACCTCTTGATGGCGTATTCTCATATTGCTCACGACTGTTTCGTGATGAACCACACCATCTTTGCCAATGGCGCCAGTCTCGCCGGGCATGTCGATGTGGGGGACTACGCAATTCTGGGTGGTTTCACTCTCGTGCATCAGTTTTGCAATATTGGCGCGCATTCGATTACAGCAATTAACACTGTTGTCTTCAAAGATATTCCACCCTTTATTGTTGCATCCGGATATGGTGCCGAGCCACACGGTATCAATACAACCGGTTTAAAGCGCAGAGAATTTCCGGACGACGTCATCAACGTCCTGAAGGACGCCTACAAAATAATTTTCCGATCCGGTGTGAATGCTGAAGAGGCGATCGACAACCTCGGGCCGCTGGCAGAGAAGTACCCGGAGATTGCAGAATTGATTCAATTTATCCGAAACTCGGAACGTGGCATTATCCGTGCCTGAGCCTGATCTTCGGCAGTTGCGTATTGGTATTGTCGCAGGAGAGGAATCCGGGGATATTCTGGCCGCAGGCCTGATCGCGGAATTGCTGAAAATATTTCCCAATGCGAAATTCGAGGGCATCGCTGGCCCGCGCATGCAAGCGTTAGGATGCACCGGCCTGTTCCCCATGGAAAAGCTGGCAATTATTGGCATCGTGGAAGTTATCAGCAGCCTTTTTTCGCTAGCGTATATTCGCAAAAGTCTTATAAATCATTTTGTTTCGTCACAGCCAGACCTGGTTATTGGTGTCGATGCCCCACAATTCAATATTGGAATGGAAGAGCGGATACATTCCGCCGGTATACCGACGATGCACTATGTGAGTCCTACCGTATGGGCATGGCGACATTATCGTATCAAACACATACAACGCGCGGTTGACCATATGCTTGTACTTTTTCCATTTGAGAAAAAGCTTTACGATGAGAAAAACATACCCGTCACGTTTGTTGGACACCCCATGGCTGATGAATTGTCAGATGAAATTGATATTGACTCCGCACGAAGAGATTTATCGCTATCTCGCTCACAGGTTGTCATTGGATTGCTGCCCGGCAGCAGAAAATCCGAACTTAACCGACACGCCGATTTGTTTGTGAAATCTGCAAAATGGTTGCATGCCAGAAATAGCAAAATTGTGTTTGTAGCCCCATTTGTTAATCGTGCAACTCGGCAGATATTTGAACAGGCCATCGCCAATAATAATGCCGGGACACTGCCCATTACCCTCGTAGACGGATTTTCACGAAAGGTGATGGAAGCCTCGGATGTCCTGATTATAGCCTCGGGCACCGCCAGTCTGGAGGCGGCCCTGATGCGCCGACCCATGGTGATAACCTATAAAGTGAGCTGGCTGACTGCCCTGATCTTCAGAATGTTTTCGAATATCAAGCTCTATTCAATGCCAAACAACCTGGTTGGCTACGAATTGCTACCGGAATTGATGCAAAGTCGCGCCACACCAGTCGCGATTGGTAAGGCGGCCGAATATTTTGTTTCCCATCCGGAAGCAATGGATCAGGTACGACTGGAGCTGGACCGAATGGCAACTCAGTTGCGCCAGAATGCCAATAAAAAGTCCGCCAAGGCAGTGGCAGATTTTATTGTCTCAAAACAGCTCGGGAAAATTGCCTAGATGATGAACGTTATCCGCGCATTTGAATATGAAACACTGAATACCGTTGTCAACAATGTTGACGGTCTGCTCGCGGGCGTCGATGAAGCCGGGCGGGGTCCGTTGGCGGGCCCCGTTGTTGCTGCTGCGGTGGTGCTTGATCCAGCGAAACCAGTAGTTGGGCTGGATGACTCAAAGAAGTTGTCTGAAAAAAAAAGAAATGAACTAGCGGCTGTTATTCAGCGCGACGCAATCAGTTGGTCGCTGGGATCAGCCAGCGTGGAGGAGATTGATGACATCAATATTCTTAATGCGACGATGCTCGCAATGCAGCGCGCGGTAACCGGCCTGACGTACGAGCCGGCCATCGTATTGGTTGATGGCAATAGAACACCCAGGCTGGATTATATCTCGTATGCCCTGATTAAAGGAGATCAATGGCAGGATTCAATCAGCGCAGCCTCGATACTGGCAAAAGTAGAACGAGACTATCAGATGCTGGAACTGGATCAGGCATATCCACAGTATGGTTTTTCACAACACAAGGGTTATCCAACCAAAATGCACATTGAAATACTGCAAGTGGAGGGCATTTGCCCGGCTCACCGCAAGAGTTTTGGCCCGGTAACCCGCCTTATTGAACAATAAATCCCGGTGAGTTATTCACTAAATAGTCGAACGGTTAACTTCTGACGACAAATACAATAACAGCGTTGATTTCACCTGGAATTCCGGCGGCATTTAATTTTGCAGATTTTACTTTGATGCCGTACTGCCGGTCCAGGTTGAGAATCCACTTTAATAAATTGCTGTAGTTCACATTCTTTAGTGTCAGCTTTGCGCCACTATTCCGGTCAAGTTCCATTTTACTCATGTACTGACGCAAGGCGTGAGTATCCAGAGATTTTTCGATAGTGGACAATATCTCGTCTGTGGTCGCCAGATTGTTCCTGGTAGCGAGGGTTGGTATTTGTCTGGCCTGAGATTTCATTTGTTCGAGTTGACGTGCATATGTCGGCACAGCAGTGCGCATAGACGTGATAGATTTTTGCATGGGCAGCCAGATGATGTTGTAAATTATTGAGACCAACACAAGTCCTGCTGCGACCATTACAATCAATTTTTCTCGACGGGACCTCTGTCGCCAATAGGTGACCGCCTGCATGAGGGTTTTGTCGTAAAAGGCCATGTTCAGCGTTTCTTCCCAATCTTTATTTTTGCATTCACCGTGGAGCCGGTTTGGCTGGCTCTGAGTACAGTATAAGCGGAGGTCGAATCTCCAAGTGTACGTTTTAGTGATTCAAGTTCAATATAGCTGGATAGCTCGATCTCAATTACAAGCGCCGCGTTTGTATATACCATTGATTTCAAAGACGCGTTCCGGTGTTGATCTATCAATGGTGCAACCTGTTTAAGCAAGGGTAGAAAACCGGAACCATCGACGTTCTGACTCGGTCGAGCTTGCCTTGCCAGATTGGCCTGCATTTGCCGGTAAGGGTCTACAATCAATTTTGCCTGATCGGGAAATGCCTTCTTGAAGATAACCGACATTTCTCCGATCAGACGATTTTTCTCCACCGTCAGTTGAGTCCACTCGTAACTATTAACTGCCAGTGCGATGATGATCCACGCCGTGGCAGAAACAATCGCGAGTCGGAATGTCTTAACAGGTTTAAAGCCGGCGGTGCTTGGCGAATATTCTTCTTGCAGCAGGTCAATCGATAGATTTTCGGGACTAGCGCTGTCCCAGAAACTACCTTGTTCAACGAGTACTTCGAGTCCAAGAATTTTTTCCCAATCGGCCTGATTAAAATCAACTGGAGGATTGTGAACTACCAGCGTTTCCGGCAGGGTATCAGTCTTGTTTATTGCTGAAACCAGTATATATGGAGGCGAGGCAGAGTGGCGCGGACAGGCAAACCCGCTACTCGCACCGGTCCTCACCCAGCAGCTCTGCGCGTCATAAAATACCTGCCATGATTGGCTCAGTAGTGGAATCGCCAGCGTTTCTGGCACCATGGAGACTACATTCAGGCCGGCCTCATTAAATAGAGTTGTCCAGGTTTTCAGGAGCTGATGTGTCGTGATGGCCACGGACAAATTACCATGGCCCGTGGTACGGTAGGCAAAGAATGAATCTTTCGGTTCTCCCAGCACGCGATCTTCAAGTGCATAGGGCAGGGCGCGCAAGATTTTCTGCCGTGACCGGGTAGGTATTGTCGCCTGGGTGAGTAAACAAGTTGCAGCACTGGACCAGACATGAACCGGATTTCGAAAAAACTCGGCAGGTAGCTCACTGAGCTGGTTTATATTTCCATGTGCCGTCACACTTCCGCCTGCACGCAGGCACCAGTCAATCGAGCCGGATTCGGGCCAGCCATTGACAATTCTTAGTTCCAGCTGTTGTTCGATGGGCGCGGTGCGTGAAGCTGCCCTGGTAACACCAGTGCGGACATTGGCAATATTGTTGCTGAGACTATCCAGTAGGGTGACCATATCAGAGTAATCTTACCCTTTCGATTGAGTGGTCGCCATGTACACGGGTGTCCGACTGCGGTGTACGCGGCGGCTTGCCTGACCCTTTACGGGCCGAAAGACAATTGCGAAGGAGCGATTCTGGTAGCGCCCAATTTCGGTAAATACGTTGACGCGAAAATAAGATGATCGTACGTCGTACGGTGCGAGCGGTTTATATTTTTTGCCCGCACGGGCGGACAGATCTGCCGGTGTGGTCAGGGGTAAATCCTGTAGAGACTTTGATAACGTTTCCGCCTCCGACAGGGGCATGGCTGCAAATAATGCACCAAGCACAGGCGCGCGCGCCGTATTCGCGTTGATCTTCGTCCTTGCCGGCAATGCGACGAGGAAAGGCCGCAACTTGGTAATTACCTCTGGTGTAAAACCCCTTACCAGCCTGAGTTCTTCTACGTCGATGAGGACCACATTACCCGTCCGGTAGGGTGGTGAGTATGACAAGTACACGTTGTCTTCAGCACCACCGGGTCGTACACGATTGTCAGCGTCCATCCAGTCCACCAGAGCATCTACAAGATCAGCATCAATATCGTAATAGGCTAGCAGACGACGGAACGCGCCAATATCTTCGGGACTCGGATTACCGCCATTCATCAAATTGGTAATGTTAAATTGCCCCTGAGCGTCGGTAATAGTGACGGAAACCTTACCGGTTTCGATTGGCAATTGCAGGATGGGAGTGTTCCATGCCTCACCGCGATGGTCGCTGTTATTTTTGGCGGCATCCCGCTCCAGCACGATGGTGGCCACCGCCAGCGCGCTTTCAAAGATATGTGCTGCCTGGGTTCGATCCTTAATATTTTCAGCGTGGCGAATCCAGGATTGTTGGCGTAGCCCCATAAACGCAGCAATGGACGCAGCCAGGACAACGACAAGCATTACAGTCACAAGCGCCAGCCCGTTTTGGTGTGAGACGCCACGGAAGTTACTGGATAGTTTGTTGCCTTTAACCATTTGTCACCAGCAAGCGGCGGTAAGTTTTATTCCTGGAAGTGGTTATGGTGATTTCTACGCCGGTTGGCAGCGCGTATTTGGATCGTGGAATGGGCCAGGTTGGGCTCCATTTACCATTTGGAGACAGAAAACGGAGGCTCAGTTCTTCGACGTCATTTAGTAACACTGTTGACCTGGGTTCGCTGGTAGGTGATCTGTCCAGGTCAACCCATTGCTGGCGTAGTATTTTTTTGTCTAGTAGACGGTAGGCAATGCGCCCTACCGCTGGCGCACCGGTATTGGCCAAAACCCATTGTCCTGCGCGTGTAAATTCCAGTGACGGTGGGCTGACGGCTCTGGAATCCGCGGGTTGACCAATGAATGCCGCAATAGTTGTGCCGTCAATATCACGTATCCTCCGGTCAATAACAAATGCCAGATCATCTTCCAGTTGCGTCATTATGATTGACAACGAACGCCAATAGTTGCGTTCCTGATTTATGCGCTCTCGCTGCTCCAGTATCTGTGTCAACGTGCCGAAACTGATTGCCGATACCAGTGCAAATATGCTGATTGCGATCAGAAGCTCAAGCAGCGTAAAACCGTCTTGCCGGTTGCTGCGCTGCATTTTATCGAGTTACTCTGGCAGGAATTCTGAAAAAATGAACCAGACTTACTTTAGTGCTCGGGTCTGATTTATCGTTCACTTCAATTTCAACACGACGCAACATGGGTTCCGGAGTCGAGATAACTTTTTGTGTCCACAGCCAGTTTTTTCCTCCCAGTTCTTCACTACCGTCAGTGGTATCAAGGGGTGGCCATGAGCGGGATAGTTGTACTTCGGCCATGCGATTTTGGGCGACCCACAAAGCCATTTGTCGGTCCCGCAGCACGATTGTGGTGTCAGTTGCCTGCATAACCGTCCGTGCTACCGCCGACAATGCAATCGCTGCGATTACCAGTGCGACCATAACCTCGATGAGTGTAAAACCACGATTGTGGCGAACTGAACTATGCATCAGGCGGTCCCGCTTCCACGGTACCTTGTTCGGTTGCCAGTACCTGCCACAAAATATTTCCGTTCGAGAGAGAGACAATGAAGGCTGGGAACTGTCCGACGGGAGTGACGAGAAATCCACTATCGGCAATCTCGATGGATTTTCCGTCTATGCTGATTCCATTTAACTGAATATCCCCGGAGAACTCTCTTTTACGTAGCAAGACATCGTCGGTGACAATATTTAATTCACCTTTCATGTTGAGGCGCGTAAATTCGTATCCCGTTACGTTAAAACGGATGCCATAGAAACGGCCCTCAAGGATAGCCTGATCCCTGGCGACATTGATAAGGATTGCCAGGCGTTCGGCTTCCTCGCGCACTTCCGAAGCCGGGTCTTTCGAAAGATTCAGACCGACGGTGCCTGCGATAATTGCGAGTAGCAGCATGACCACCACCACCTCGATCAGTGTAAATCCAGGGTGGGTGTGGCGGGGCTGGTTCATTGTCTGGTTTTGGTGCCCCAGTTCCCCAAATCCGTGGCGTTACCTTCGCCGCCAGGTAGTCCATCCGCACCCAGGGTGAACACATCAATTTCGCCATTTACTCCCGGATTCAGGAATTTGTACTGCCGCCCCCAGGGGTCTTCAGGCAAGAATTCGATGTAACCATTTTTCTTCCAGTTTCGTGGTACTGGATCAGCGGTGGGTCGGTTTACCAGGGCGCCAAGTCCCTGTTCTGTACTGGGGTAGGATCCGTTGTCGAGACGATAGAGCTTTAACGCGCCTGTCAGGGTTCGAATGTCGTTTTTTGCTGCGATGGTACGCGCCTGGTCAGTCCTGCCCATGATGTTTGGCAAAATAAGTGATGCCATAATGCCAAGAATAACTATAACCACCAGAATCTCCAGCAAGGTAAAACCGCGTTGAATTTTTTGCTTTGACATAGAACGTTTGCCCTTGAATTAAATTACGAGTTGGTTCATTTGGAATATCGGAAGTAATATCGCCATTACGATAAGGAGGATTATGGCGCCGGTTACCAGCAACAGTACCGGCTCCAGGATTGACGTCAGAGCGCGCACCCGGTTTTCCAACTCCCTTTCCTGTGTTTCAGCGGCACGACTTAACATCTCATCCAGCCGGCCTGTGGCCTCACCACTTGCGATTAAATGGATTACCACCGGCGGAAAAAGTCGGGCAGTTGACAGTGCCTGTGACAGGTTTCCACCCTCCCGCACTTTTTTGTAGGCCGATGCCATCAGCGTTCGCATGGGTAAATTATTTGATATATCGACGCTGGTTTGCAGCGCATCGAGAAGCGGGATACCACTTCGTGTCAGTATGCCGAGCGTGCTGGTTACTCGCGCCGCGTTAACGCCACGAATGATGGTGCCGGCGATGGGTAATCTCAGCAAGAATTGGTGCCAACGATACCGGATTTCCTCCTGACGTAACATTATCCGGAAACCTGTAACTGCCAGTATCAGCGCGATCACAACATAAATGCCACTGGCTCGAACGAAATCGCTGGTGCTAATCAGTAACGACGTGAGCAGTGGCAACGACTGTCCACTGTTGACGAAGACACGGGTTACCTGAGGCACGACGTATATCATTAAGCCCGTTACCGCAAGGAATGCAACTAATACCACCAACGCGGGATAAATAAATGCCAGTACAACTTTTTGTTGTAGTGCTTGCCGATTCTCGGTGTAATCCGCCAGTTGCTCCAGTACATTGTCGAGTTGGCCGCTCTGTTCGCCAGCATCTATCATATTACGATAGAGCGATGGAAAGGCCGCCGGGAAGGCCCCCAGGCCAGTAGCGAGTGACTGTCCTTCCAGCACCTTGGCACGTACCCCCGCGAAAATGGAGCGCGTACGGTCAGAATCTGATTGCTCAATTAGTGCATTCAGACATTCTTCAATGGTAAGGCCGGCCTGTGCCAGTGTGGCAAACTGGCGGGTCAGGATGGCGAGTTCATTGTTGGAAATCCCGCGGCGCATCTGGAATCGCGACCGCGAAGCCACGCTGGCTTCATCGATCGCATGCACTTCCAGTGGCGTCAGGCCACGCTCTCTTAATACCGATCGCACCTGGCGTTCGGCATCACCATCAAGGATGCCCTTTATTGTACGACCGCGTCCATCCAGGGCCTGGTATTCAAATGCACCCATGGGTTAGTCGCGCGTTACACGCACCACCTCTTCAAGCGAGGTAGCACCATTAATCACCCAGCGTAATCCGTCCTGACGCAATGCGCGCATGTCATTTCCGGCGGCATAGTTGCGCAAGCTATTTTCGGATTTGCGGTCATGAATCATGATTCGCAACTTCTCATCAATCCGTAACAATTCATAGATGCCGGTTCGATCAAGATAGCCGCGCTGCCCGCAGGTGGCGCAACCGTTTGGAGAAAAAATCTCCAGGTTCTCGGTTTCTGTCCTGGGCAGCCCTAGCAGCGGTAACTCGGCTTCGGTTGGCGCGTGCCCCTGGCGACATTCGGGACACAGGTTTCTCACCAATCGTTGGGCCACCACACCGATCAGGCTGGATGCCACCAGGAAGGGTTCCACCCCCATGTCGACCAAACGGGTAATCGCGCCGGTGGCATCGTTGGTGTGCAGTGTGGCCAGTACCAAATGGCCGGTCAGGCTGGCCTGCACCGCAATCTGGGCCGTTTCCAGGTCACGGATTTCACCGATCATTATAATGTCGGGGTCCTGTCGAAGTATTGCCCTCAGGGTATGTGCAAAACTCAGGTCGATTTTGCTATTGACCTGGGTTTGCCCGATACCGTCCAGATCATATTCGATAGGATCCTCTACCGTCATAATGTTATAACGCAGGGTATCAAGCTGGGAGAGCATCGCGTAAAGCGATGTCGTTTTGCCTGAACCGGTAGGTCCGGTGACCAGGATGATACCGTGAGGTTGTTCAATTAATCGTGACAGGTCCGAGAGGGTATCATCCGCCATACCGAGGGCGCCCAACTCGAGTCGGCCAGTCTTTTTATCAAGCAGTCGCATCACAACACGTTCGCCGTGGGCAGTCGGCAGGGTAGAAACACGCACGTCGACAGGATGACCTGCCAGCCGTAGCGAGATACGCCCATCTTGAGGCAGGCGTTTTTCAGCGATATCCAGCCGCGCCATCACCTTGATTCGAGAGACAAGCAGACCATGTAATTGTTTTTGCGGTTCCATAATGTCGCGTAGAATACCGTCCAGTCGAAAGCGGACGACCGAGCGGGATTCAAACGGTTCCAGATGGATGTCGGATGCCTTGTCCCTGACAGCCTGGCTCAGCAAGGCATTGATCAGACGGATAATGGGTGCATCGTCTTCGCTTTCCAGTAAATCTTCAACTTGCGGCAATGAATGGGTGGCTTCAGATAGATCCAGCTCATCACCCAGATCGTCGACCAGGTCAGAGGCCTTGTTGACTCCGCGTTCATAAGCGTTATTCAACGCGCTGGCGAAGCGCTCACTATCAAGTTCCGTAACAAGAACCGGCAACCCTAGCGCGCGATGTATTTCTGCCAGTACTTCGCTCGATACATCCGGTTGTACCAGGGCGTCGATATGACCATTTTGCCGTTGAGCGAGAATGATGCCGTGGCGTTTGGCAAAATTGTAGGGCAGTTGTCGGACAACTTCCGGATCAAGTGTTTGTTGTGCTGTGTCGGGCATGCGAAAGTTCAGTCGAAGCCAGGCAGATCAGAATTCTGTAGACGGTTCTTCGGTCTTTTTACTGTCTACTTCCTTTTTCCTGTCGTCTTGTGACTCGGGCGCGACCGGTACTTCTCCCTGAGTTGCCGGTTGCAAGCGGTCAATTTCCTTGCGCTGCTCCTTGATAAATTGGTCAGATTTAAGCTTCAGGAGGTCATAGCGATCACTGGTCAGGCGATAACTATCATCACGTGTACGAATGATGGTTGGTCGCAGAAAAACCATTAAATTCTTTTTTACTGTTTTGTCGGATTTATAACGAAACAGGGCGCCCAGTATCGGGATCGACCCCAGCAATGGGACCTTGGATTGGGTCGATTCCACCGTGTCCTGAATCAGTCCACCCAGCACAATGGTGTGGCCGTCATCAACCACAACTGTGGTATTAATCGCCCGTTTATTGGTAATCAGATCGCTGGAACCTTCGACCTGGGTTCGCGAGACGTTGGAAACTTCCTGAAAAATTTCAAGCCGGATTACGCCACCCTCGGAGATCTGCGGCTTGATTCTAAGGGTAAGGCCAATGTCTTTGCGCTCGATAGTCTGAAATGGATTGACGGTCGATCCGACACCGGCAGCCTGGGAGTAGCTACCGGTCAGAAAGGGTACATTCTGGCCCACTATAATCGATGCCTCGGCGTTATCCAGTGTCAGAATATTGGGTGTCGATAGAATGTTGGCGTTGGCGGCGCCTTCAAGCGCATTTGCCAGTGCGCCAAGTCCGCGTACTGTTTGGCCACCAATGATGACCTCGGGGCCCAGATAGGCCAGAGACAAGCCACTGAGACCGGCGATTGCACCGGGGTCGCTGATTGCGCCGCCAATTCCGGCACCGCTGCCGGGGAAATTGATCATGCCGCCAGCGATACCGCCACCACCGGTTTCGCCCGCGCCGGCCCATTGGAAACCAAGACTAAAGGTGTCCTCGCTTGACACTTCGGCGATCAGTGCCTCCACGTAGACTTGCGCCCGGCGGATATCCAGTTTTTCAATTACTGAGCGCAGATTGTTATAGACCGCATCGGAGGCATTGATAATCAGGGAATTTGTGGCTTCATCGGCCTGAATAAAGGATTTCCTGAAGCCCGATTTTGTATTCTTGGTGGCAGGAGTGGCCTTAAGCAGTCCGCGCAATACTTCTACCAGTTTGATTGCTTCCGCGTTGCGCAAATAGACCACACGGGTATTGCCCGTGCTCTGGGCCTGAACGTCGAGTTTAGCCACCAGTTTTTTGAGTTGCGCCAGTTGACCGGGATTGTTGGTACGCACCAACAGGCTGTTGGTGCGAAGATCGGGAATGATGCTGGCAACGGCCCCGGTGGCAATGGCGACTTTCTGGGCCGGGGAGCCACCGCGGGTTTGCAGCCGTGTAATCAAATCCGCCATATCCAGGGCAGAGGCGTACTTCAGCGGGATGACGGTCACCTCGGTGCTCGCCGGTTTGTCAATTTTAGCGATAATGCGGCCAAGTCTGCGAACATTTCGTGCATAGTCTGTAATTACCAGCGCGTTGGCCGGTGCATAAGCCGAGAGCTGACTTGTTGGTGCCATCAACGGACGCAGCAGCGGCACCAACTGGGTGGCAGAACCGTGTTGCACGACAATGATACGAGTTACCATTTGATCGCCGCCGCGTGACTGAACGCGTGCGCTGGTGGCAGCATTATGCTTGCCCTCACCCACCGGGACGATCTTGGTGACGCTGCCTGGACCGGCGACAGCCGTGAAGCCCTGTGCCTTCAACGCGGAAAGAAATATTTGATAAGCCGCGCCACGGGATACCGGCTGCGCGGAAACGATGGTTATTTTTCCTTTTACGCGTGGATCAAGGATAAAGTTTCGACCGGTGAGTTTTGAAACGGTTTTTACAACCGCTTGTATGTCGACGGCCTGAAAGTTGAATAGCACTTCGTTCTGGTTTGAGGTCGGCGGATTTGCAGTTACCGGTGGAGTAGTCACTTTTCCTGGTTGCGTTTCAGCGCCCGGAGCCATTGACATAGTTGCGGTCATCACGACGCCGGCGAGGAGAAGAGCTGCTGGTTTTTTAACGTTTGTCATTGCAATCTTCAGCTATTTATTATTGTAGTTGAGATCACATTACTGGACCCGGTACTGAATGCGCTGCGTGCGGCCGTTCCTCTCGATATCAATATTAACCATCGATATTCTGTCGATGCCTCCCAGTTTGCGATACAGCTTCATGGCTTGATCAATAGTGTTGATGGGCTGCCCATTCACACGTTTAATAATGTCACCGGATTTCAGGCCGGCATCTGCGTAAACGCTATCAGACGATACTGCTCGAAATATAAACCCGCCACCGGCGTTCGGAAGTATTAATGCCTGTGTCAGAAGTTTGGGTGATTGCAATTGTTGACGGACAAATGATCTGTTAACCGCATACTGGTTTGGTTTGATCTGTAAGATAGTTTTGGTCTGGGGCGCGGCAGACGGTTTTATGGCAATCGGGCCAAGTGATACTGCCGGTGATACTTCCTGCAGCATGACACTTTCACGAATTCCCTGACGCAAAATAATAATACGGTCGGCCTGGACGGCATCGAGAATGGCACCTTGGGAAATTTCCTGTCCAATGGAGTAGGGCAACACCTCCTGACCGTCTACGCTAATCAAGGCAAGGCTTTCACCACCCGCAGCGACGACACCCCGGAGAACAATGTTCAGGCTACTGATGGGCACAACGGCGTTGTCATCCGCTGCGGTTTTGGCGTGGCCAAATAGTTCTATGGTAATCAGGCGATCGAGTTCCGACGGTTGGGTTGGCTGTGCGGGCAGGGTTGATGATACTGTCGCGAGGTTTGCTGTCAGTGATCGTAGATAGAATCCCCATCCCCATTGCGCCGCGCTGATAGTAACCAATAATAAAACACCAATGTTGACCACATACGCAAGCGCTCGAGTATGCAGGGCTTTGTCTCCCCAGTGTTCAAATTGCCCTACCAGACCGTCCATGCCTACCTCAAACTTTGATTCACCTGGCGCACACCACTCGATACAGCCGCCCTCAGGCTCTGTAAAGAACGAATAATTATCGCAAGTTTCGCTGCAAACTTACATCATCAGGGCAGGAAAAGCCAGTAACATCCTGATTAAATTAGGCAATGTAATGTTGAGGGCCCGAATTTTGACGCGGTAGAGAAAGCAGTTCACTACTTTTAACGTTGGCGTAATTGCGTTCAAATACGCCGGTGAGCAGCCCATATATTCATCTCCACGTCCATTCAGAATACTCCCTCTACGACAGTGTAATTCGCATAGACTCGTTAGTGGCTTGTGCGAAGGAAAATAACATGCCAGCGGTGGCCCTGACCGACATGGCGAATTTATTCGCGGTGGTGAAATTTTATCGTGCCGCGGTATCTGCTGGTATCAAACCGGTAATTGGATCGGATGTATGGATTGAGAACACTACCGATCACAACAAACCATATCGCTTGTTGTTGTTATGCCAGGGTATCGAGGGTTTTCGAAATTTAAGTCGTCTGCTGACCCGTGCTTATGCGGAGGGTCAGCACTCGGGTCGGCCATGCATTTCTCGAGAATGGATTAATCAATTGTCGGGAGGGTTAATCGCCTTGTCGGGAGCACATCAAGGCGACGTGGGTCAGGCACTGTTGTCAAACAACAAGTCGCTGGCCAACGCCCTGCTCGCCGACTATCGACAGTTATTCGGCGATCGGTTCTATATTGAATTGCAACGAACCGGTCAGCCCTATCAGGAAGAATATATCCACAGCGCGGTATCAATCGCAGCGGAAATGTCGATGCCGGTGGTGGCAACCAACCACGTTCACTTCCTGGCGACCGATGAATTTGAGGCACATGAAGTACGCGTGTGCATTCAGGATGGTCGTGTGCTTAACGATAGTCGACGCCAAAAGCGTTTTACGGAGCAGCAGTATTTTCGATCTACCGGGGAGATGTCTGAAGTATTTGCAGATATCCCGGAAGCGATTGGAAATACACTGGAGATAGCACGCCGTTGCAATCTAAAATTTAATTTTGGCGAATATTTCCTTCCTCACTTTCCGGTGCCAGTGGGCTCGACCGTTGATGGCCATCTTCGTAACGAGTCGTCACTCGGACTGGAAAACCGACTCACGGTGATAGAGGCGCACGGTGAGTTAGCGAATAAAGCGGTGTATGTCGAGCGGTTGAAACGTGAGCTCGACGTAATTATTGAAATGGGATTTCCGGGGTACTTTCTTATAGTGGCCGATTTTATACAGTGGGCAAAACGAAACGATGTACCGGTGGGGCCAGGAAGGGGATCGGGAGCAGGGTCGCTTGTGGCCTATTCTCTCGGGATTACCGATCTGGATCCGATCAAATACAAACTGCTGTTTGAGCGTTTCCTCAATCCTGAACGCGTGTCGATGCCGGATTTTGACGTCGATTTCTGTATGGAAAAGCGTGATCGCGTGATCGAGTACGTGGCTGATCGGTACGGGCACGACAAAGTGTCGCAAATTATTACCTATGGCACTATGGCGGCAAAGGCAGTAATACGCGACGTTGGTCGAGTACTTGATCACCCCTACGGTTTCGTCGACAAGCTCGCTAAGTTGATCCCGTTCGAGATTGGCATAACGCTGGACAAGGCGCTGGAGATCGAGCCGGATCTCAAAGAACGTTACGACAACGAAGAAGACGTACGTGAACTGATCGATATGGCGCGCAGCCTGGAAGGTTTGTGCCGCAACGCCGGTCGCCATGCCGGTGGTGTGGTTATCGCACCCTCGGCCCTGTCCGATTTCATGCCGCTCTATCTGGAACAG
Organism: Acidiferrobacterales bacterium; assembly: GCA_048060695.1. GTDB lineage: Bacteria > Pseudomonadota > Gammaproteobacteria > Acidiferrobacterales > JAJDNE01 > JAZFSZ01. Next base: position 4,344 of record JBGMQT010000023.1, on the reverse strand, counting down.
GGTGGAAAACAGGCTGTGTCGCAGTTCGACAAGGACGATCTGGAGGCGATTGGCCTGGTGAAGTTTGACTTCCTGGGGCTGCGCAATCTCACCATCATCGACAAGGCAGTGAAAGTTATTAATAGGCAGCGGACCGAGCTCGGTGAAGCGCCACTGGCGATTGAGCAACTGCCGATCGACGATGAGCAAACCTACGCACTATTGAAATCGTGTAAAACAACAGCGTTATTCCAGCTTGAGTCACGCGGCATGAAGGACCTGATCTTGCGGCTGAAACCGGATAACTTTGAAGAAATTATTGCATTGGTTGCACTGTTTCGTCCGGGTCCATTGCAGTCGGGAATGGTGGATGACTTCATTGACCGCAAGCATGGCCGAGCCCGGGTAGAATATCCACATCCGAGCCTGGAACCGATTTTAAAACCAACCTACGGTGTCATCCTGTATCAGGAACAGGTTATGCAGATTGCACAGGAGCTCTCGGGTTATACCCTGGGCGGGGCGGATCTGCTACGTCGGGCAATGGGTAAAAAGAAACCGGAAGAGATGGCGCGCCAGCGAGATGGTTTTGTTAGAGGCGCAGTAGAACGATGGCAGGATATGAATCAAAAAAAGGCCGAATACATTTTCGACCTGATTGAAAAGTTTGCCGGTTATGGTTTTAACCGTTCTCACTCTGCTGCCTACGCGCTCATTGCCTACCAGACGACCTGGCTTAAAGCCCATTATCCTGCCGCGTTTATGGCTGCCGTCCTGTCGTCCGACATGGACAATACCGACAAGGTAGTGACTATGATTGCGGAGTGTCGTGACATGGGACTGCAGGTATCAGCGCCCGATATTAACCGGTGCCACTACGAGTTTGTCGCAACCAATGATGAAGGCGTGGTTTATGGAATTGGCGCAATCAAGGGCATTGGTAGGTCTGCAATTGACTCTATAGTCGAAGCTCGCGAGCTGGACGGACCGTTCACCAGTTTGTTCGATCTTTGTCGTCGTATTGATTTGCGAAAGGTTAACAAACGCGTGCTGGAGTCGTTGATTCGATCGGGCTCCCTGGATGGACTGGGCGCCCACCGTGCCAGTCTCATGGCGACACTGAACACTGCGTTGCACGCGGCAGGTCAGCTAAACAAGGATCAGGAGGCGGGTCAATCTGACATGTTTGGGTCCAGTGACCTGAAGTCGTCGGTGCATGAATACGTTTCGGTCCCGGAGTGGAGTGAAACCCATCGGCTGGAAGGGGAGAAGGACACGCTGGGTTTTTATCTTTCCGGCCATCCGATAACCCGCTTCGAGAGAGAGCTCTCGCATATTACGGACAGCACCATCGCGAATCTGGATTCATCAAAAAACAATGTGTTGGTAGCGGGATTGATCGTTGCTATCCGTACCATGCAAACTCGACGTGGTGATCGCATGGCCTTCGTTACATTGGACGATCGCACCGGACGTCTGGAGCTGGCGGTTTTTTCAGATCTCTACCATGCCTCGCGGGAATTGTTGGCGAAAGATACCCTGATAGTGGTGGATGGCCAGCTCAGTGTTGACGACTATACTGGTGGATTCAAAATGCGTGCCGACAAGTTGTATACTATGGACGAGGCGCGTGCCGGATTTGCATCTCGACTTGTTATCGACGTTAATGTGGATCTCGCCGCGAATGGCTTTGTGAGTGAGCTCAAGCAGATTCTGGTGCCGGTTGTGGATGGACCTTGTCCGGTGTATTTGAGTTACTGTAACCAGGACGCTGAGGCCGAAATTCTTCTGGGGGCGCAGTGGAAGGTTAATCCTACTACGAGCGTACTGGAGAAACTTGAAGGCCTCGTCGGCGAAGAGCACGTACATATCATCTATCCTTGAGAGCCCCGGACCAAGAGGATCGTGGGTGGCTGAATTCGACCCACAGAGTAGACGGTTTTATCAAAAGCAATTAATACTAAAGTTATGGATCAGCATTATCTGGATTTTGAACAACCTATCGCCGATCTTGAGGCCAAGATCGAGGCCTTGCGTTATGCCGGTGACAGCACTGACGCCAATATTGGTGACGAAATTAGTCGGCTCGAGGCCAAGAGCCAAAAGCTGACGGAAAGTATTTTTTCCAGTCTGTCGCCGTGGCAGGTATCGCAAGTCGCCCGTCATCCACAGCGACCCTATACGCAAGATTATATCCCTCGCATCTTTACCGATTTTCAGGAACTACGAGGTGACCGCGTCTACGCTGATGATCTCGCGATCCTTGGTGGCATGGCACGGCTCGATGGCAGACCCGTGATGGTGATTGGCCACCAGAAGGGGCGTGATACCAAAGAAAAGGTTACACGTAATTGGGGTATGCCACGACCCGAAGGCTATCGCAAGGCCCTGCGTCTGATGCGCGTGGCAGAACGATTCAAAATGCCGGTGATCACTTTTATTGATACCCCGGGCGCCTACCCCGGCGTCGGTGCAGAGGAGCGCGGCCAGAGTGAGGCCATCGCCCGCAACCTTTATGTGATGGCTGGGCTCGAAGTACCGATTATCAGTGTCGTTATCGGGGAAGGAGGATCTGGTGGTGCCCTGGCGATCGGTGTGTGTGATCGTTTACTGATGCTGCAATTTTCAACTTATTCAGTCATTTCGCCAGAAGGTTGCGCTTCCATTTTATGGAAAAGCGCCGATAAGGCGCCTGCCGCCGCCGAAACAATGGGTATCACGTCGGATCGTTTGAAGAAACTGAACCTGGTGGATGAAATACTGCCTGAACCCCTGGGTGGTGCACAGCGGGATACGGACGCTATGGCCGCAACGCTGAAGTTGGCCTTGATCTCATCTATCGGGGACCTGACGAAGATCGAGTCTCCACGACTGCGCGAATTGCGCTATCAACGCCTCATACAGTTCGGTGTTTTCGAAGAAAAATCCTAAGTTTCTGTCTACGGACTGGCTGCGAGACCAGCTCGCTGCACTTATTCCCGATATTGAAGAAAAACACCTGAAGTTGGCCTATAGCGGCGGCATGGACTCCCATGTATTGCTGCAACTGCTGGTAGAGCTGTGTGCCGATAGCCGTCGGCAATTCACAGCGATCCATGTCGATCACGGCCTATCGCCGCAGTCTCGCGAGTGGAGCCGGCATTGCGCGGCGATTTGCAGCAACATCGGGGTGCCATTGATTGTAGAGCGAGTTTCCGTGGAAGTAGGCGGCAAGGGACCGGAGGATGCGGCACGTGAGGCGCGCTACCATGCTCTGACGAAGCATATTTTGCCAAACGACGTACTTGTCACCGCTCATCACCGTGATGATCAGGTCGAAACGGTACTTTTACATCTTGTGCGTGGTACCGGTGCCCACGGGCTGGCTGGCATGGCACCAGTGCGCGAGTTTGCTCAAGGCATGCATATTCGTCCACTGCTGGAGCGGAGCCGAAGGCAGATTGAAGATTATGCGCGTAGCCGGAATTTGCGCTGGGTTGATGATGCTTCCAATAAGGATACCTCCTTCAGTCGCAACTATATGCGTCACGAGATTGTGCCGAAATTGCGTGCCCACTGGCCCGGTGCCGAGCGAGTGATCGGGCGCTCAGCAGGCCATGCCGCTGCGGCAGTCGAGTTGCTGGAGCAAATCGCGGCTGAAGACTGGAAGCGTTGCGGATTGACCGGTGTGAGCGACTTGAATCTGAACACTTGTAATGACCTGGGTGATGCACGGTTGCGCAATTTGCTGCGATTCTGGGTGTTTCAGTCAGGTCTGGCTTTACCGGCCACACGCCACATTGATGAGGTGGTGCGACAAATTCGCAAACCGTCGGCCACGGGTCACGCGATAATTTGTTGGCCGGGCGCTACCTTTTGTCGTTACCGCGACCGCCTCACGCTGCAGCCGCACCTGGAGACTATTGTGAACGATTACGATATTGAGTGGGATACCGCCCGGTCAATGACAATTGCGGTACTTGGCGTAAGGGTTAGCGCCATTCGCGCAAAAGGCCGGGGCCTGTCCGCGGCCAGGCTGAATGGCGTCAAGGTCCATTTGCGCAACCGCCGAGGTGGCGAGGCGTTGCAACCGGTGGGGCGGGCGCATCACCATAAACTGAAAAAGCTTTTCCAGGAGGCGGGTATCCCGCCCTGGCAGCGTGATCAGTTACCCCTGGTTTATATCAATAACAATTTGGCGGCGGTGGGCGACCGCTGGGTGAGTCAGGAGTTTGCCGCCGAAGGAAATGAGGCCGGGCTCGAGTTGAAAATCAGCAAGTTGGGATAGTTTTTTAGTATGCCGGTTGTTATAACAGGGCGTTTTTGGTAGCTTCTACTTCCGTTTGGGACACATCATTTCCCTCACCTGAACGGGCTCATGACCAG
>JBGMQT010000022.1:0-31419 GCA_048060695.1 Acidiferrobacterales bacterium | reverse complement strand
GTGCAAGAATAAGAAAGTGGGCCAAAGGCCCACTTTTTCGTTTGGAAAGCCGTAGTACAGCGGGGTGTGGAAAGTGTATTACGGTCGAAGCAGGCGGATGGTGAAAAACAGATGACATTCAGGGCGCCCGCATTGCAGGAATTATTTGAGCCCAGTGTCACTGCCTTGGGATACGATTTTGTGGCCGTGGAACTCACCGGCGACGGTAGCCAGACCATAATAAGAATCTACATAGATTTGCCCGGCGGAATCACGGTGCGTGACTGCGAGAAAGTGAGTCGCCAGGTGAGCGCGGTGCTCGATGTCGAAGACCCGATTCCCGGTGAGTACACGCTCGAGGTTTCCTCCCCCGGGATGGATCGCCCGCTGGTCAAGCGCGAGGATTTCGAGCGTTTTACCGGCGAAGAAGTAAAGATTCATACCGCTGAGGCGGTATTGGGACGCCAGAATTTTACCGGGCGCCTTCAGGGCGTGGAAGAAAACCTCGTTTTGGTGGAAATGGATAAAGAAATTTACGATATTGACCTCAATAATATAGAACGCGCCAGGTTAGTGCCGAAGTTCTAGAGACCGATTGGAGAGCTGGAAGGTGAAGACGGAAGAAATTCTGATGATTGTAGACGCGGTGTCCCGTGAGAAGGCTATCGACAGGGAAATTATATTTCAGGCGATTGAAGCTGCGCTGGCAACCGCTACGCGCAAAAAACATGATCTTGATATCGATGTTCGCGTCGCCATTGACCGTCAAACCGGCGAATACGAAACATTCCGCCGTTGGGAAGTGATGGCCGATGATTCAGAAGAGTTTGAGACACCAGTGCGCCAGAAATTGATGGTCGAGGCCTCACAAATTAATGCTGACATCGAAGTTGGCGATTATATCGAAGAACATCTGGAACCGGTTGAGTTCGGACGTATTGCAGCTCAGGCCGCCAAGCAGGTTATTGTGCAGAAAGTGCGCGAGGCCGAACGTGAACAGGTTGTCGAGCAGTTCCAGGACCGCAAAGGCGAGATGATGACCGGCGTAGTCAAGCGTATGGAGCGTGGCGATGCGATTGTCGAGTTGAGTGGTGCCGAGGCACTGTTGTCAAAACATAAAATGATCCAGCGTGAAGGGCTTCGACCCGGCGACCGTATTCGTGTGTACCTGGAAGATGTGCAGCTGGTGCCCCGTGGCCCACAGCTGTTTTTAAGCCGTATCGCACCCGAACTGCTGGTCGAATTGTTCAAGCTGGAAGTACCGGAAGCCGGTGAAGGGTTAATTACCATTCATAGTGCTGCCCGTGATTCGGGTCTGCGCGCCAAGATATCTGTATCAACTTCTGACCCCCGCATCGATCCCATTGGTGCCTGCGTGGGTATGCGCGGTTCGCGTGTGCAGAGTGTATCCAACGAGCTCGCTGGCGAGCGTGTGGATATTATTCTGTTTTCAGACAGTCCTGCAGAATATGTAATCAATGCGATGGCGCCGGCAGAAATTACCAGTATTGTCGTGGATGAAGAAACCCACAGCATGGATGTCATTGTCGATGAGACCCAGCTGTCGCAGTCCATCGGTCGCGGTGGTCAGAATGTCAGACTGGCGTCGGAGTTGACCGGTTGGGAATTGAACATCATGACAGAAGAAGAGGCACAGGAAAAAGGTGCCACCGAATCAGAAGACACTATAAAAATGTTTATGAAAAGCCTGGATGTGGAAGAAGACATGGCAGGTGTCCTGGTCGAAGAGGGTTTCAGCTCGTTGGATGAAGTAGCTTATGTGCCGAAACAGGAAATGATCGAGATCGAAGGTTTTGACGAAGACATTGTGGATGCCTTGCGGTCGCGTGCGAGCGATGCTTTGCTGACCAAGGCGATCGCACAGGAAGAAAAGTTTTCTGGTGCAGAGCCTGACCAGACCTTGCTTGATATGGAAGGTGTCGACGAGCATATGGCAAAAGTTCTGGCCAGTAGCGGCATCAAAACACAGGAAGATCTGGCTGACCAATCGGTAGATGAATTACTCGAAGTTGAAGATATTGAGATTAATGAAGAGCGCGCCAAAGAGCTAATTATGGCGGCACGGGCACCCTGGTTTGCAGAGGAACAACAAGGCGAGTCAAACGCCTGATTTACAAATAGTCCGATTATGTCGAAGACAACCGTAAAATCATTTTCTGAAAAAATTGGCATTCCTGCCGAGACGTTGGTACGCCAGCTGAAATCGGCCGGTGTGGTATCCAAGGGTATTGATGACTCTTTAACCGACGAAGAGAAAATGTCGTTGTTGACTTTTTTGCGTGGCAAATCGTCGGATGAACCAGCCAAAAAGCGCATAACGCTGAATCGAAAGAGCACTACAGAAGTAAAACAAAAGAGCCGCACAGGAGGCAGCCATACGGTGCAGGTAGAGGTGCGTAAAAAACGTACATATGTGAAACGCAGCGTAGTGGAAGAAGAGGCCAAGGCCGAGGCCGAGGCGGAAGAAGAAGCTCGCAGACTTGAAGAAGAGGCCGAGGCCGAGGCTGGAAAGCAGAAAAAACTGGATCAGGAGCAAGAGAAGAAATCAGGAAAAAGTGAAGCGGCAATCGAAAAACCGGCCGCAGCAAAGAAAGACAAGAAGAAGGTAGCAAAACCGGTCGAACCTTCCGGCCCTTCATTGGAAGAACAAAAAGAGAAGAAACGTGAGAAAGACGAAGCTGCACGTGAGGCGTTGCAACTCAAGCAGGTGAAACGTAAGCGCCGGAAACCGGCGGCCAGAATAAAGAAAAAGGCCGTTGCAACCAGTCTATCCGGTCAACATGGTTTTGAGATGCCGACCGAACCGGTACAGCACGCAGTTGTTTTACCCGAAACCATTTCCGTTGCCGATCTGGCACAGCAGATGTCGGTCAAAGGCGTTGAGGTGATCAAGGTGCTCATGGGCATGGGGTCCATGGTGACAATCAATCAGGTGCTTGACCGCGATACCGCGACGATTGTGGCCGAAGAGATGGGTCATGGTGTTAAAGAAGCTGCTCCGGAGAATCCGGAAGCGCTGCTGGATCTGGGCGAAGAGGATCTCGGCGAAGCACAATCCCGTCCGCCAGTTGTTACGGTGATGGGTCATGTCGATCACGGTAAAACCTCTTTACTTGACTATATTCGCAAGACCTCGGTGGTCTCGGGCGAGGCGGGCGGTATTACGCAGCATATTGGCGCCTATCACGTGGAGACCGATAAAGGTGTAATTACTTTTCTCGATACCCCTGGCCATGAGGCATTTTCTGCCATGCGTGCCCGCGGCGCCAAAGCCACTGATATTGTAATTCTGGTGGTCGCAGCCGATGATGGTGTCAAACCGCAAACTATCGAAGCCATCAACCATGCCCGTCAGGCAAAAGTTCCGTTAATTATTGCAGTAAACAAGATCGACAAACCGGAAGCCGATCCGGAACGGGTGCGTCAGGAATTGACCCAGCATGAAGTGGTTCCGGAAGCCTGGGGTGGTAACGATATTTTTATCAATGTCTCGGCAATTAATGGTGACGGCATTGACGAATTACTGGATGCGTTGTTGCTGCAGGCAGAAATTCTGGAGCTCAAGGCACGCGCAACCGGCCCGGCCCATGGCCTGGTGGTGGAAGCGCGGCTCGATAAGGGCCGTGGCCCCGTGACCACGGTGTTGGTACAGAAAGGCGCACTTCATAAGGGTGACATACTGTTGGCGGGCCATGAATTTGGTCGTGTACGCGCCATGTACGATGAAAGCGGTAACAACATCGATCAGGCGGGACCATCAATACCGGTTGAGGTGCTTGGTCTGAATGGCGTGCCCTCAGCGGGTGATGAGGCGGTTGTCGTCAAGAGTGAGCGTAAGGCACGTGAGATTGCATTGTTCCGCCAGGGCCAGTTCAAGGAAATCAAGCTGGCACGACAACAGGCGGCAAAACTCGAAAACGTATTTAACCAGATGCAAGAGGGTGAAGTTCAGACTCTGTACCTGGTGATCAAGGCCGATGTGCAGGGTTCGGTAGAGGCATTAACCGAGTCGCTTAAACAGCTTTCGACTGATGAAGTCAGAGTCGCTGTGGTACATGGCATGGTGGGTGGTATCAATGAGTCCGATGTTAATCTTGCCCTGGCCTCTAACGCCATCATTCTGGGGTTTAATGTCCGTGCCGATGCCAGTGCTCGCAGGCTGATTGCCGCCGAGGGTATCGATCTGCATTACTACAGCGTCATCTATGATGCCGTTAACGATATTAAGGAAGCTCTGAGCGGAATGTTGTCGCCGGAGATTCGCGAAGAAATTGTTGGCCTCGCCGAAGTGCGCGATGTCTTCAAGTCGCCAAAGCTGGGTGCCATCGCCGGGTGTTATGTCACCGAAGGCAATGTTAAGCGAAACCTGCCAATTCGCGTGCTGCGGGAGAACGTCGTTATTTATGAAGGTGAGCTCGAGTCGCTGCGTCGATTCAAAGACGATGTAAACGAGGTCAAATCGGGCACTGAATGCGGAATCGGCGTCAAAAATTACAATGATGTTAAGGTGGGCGACCAGATCGAAGTTTTCGAGCGAGTTGAAGTCGCACGTACGCTTTAGGCGCTCCGCCCCGATTTACCGGAACCAATTCCACTTTCGATACCGGACGAACTCCGTTCATGCCTAACGAATCCAACCGCCCACGACGTGTCGGGCACCTTTTGCAACGCGAGATCGCCGATCTTATTCGACGTGAGGTGAACGACCCGCGTGCGCAGCATGTCACTATTGTCTCCGTTGATGCCAGCCCCGATCTCAAACAGGCGCGGGTTTATTTCACTTGTCTCGATGCTGATGCCGACACCGAAAAAGTGGAGAAGACGTTGAACAATGCGAAGGGTTATTTGCGCCACCATCTTAAATCAAGGTTGAGCTTGAGAAGTGTACCTCACTTACGATTTATTTATGACGAGTCGGTGGAACGGGGATCGCGTATTAGTGCGCTCATTGACCGTGCATTGCATCGCGACGACGACCCGAAAGAGTAAAAATTTTGGCAAGACGCAAAACAAAAAATTGCCGCCATCTTAACGGCATCTTATTGCTCGATAAGCCTGCGGGATACACCTCTAATCAGGCGCTACAAAGGGTGAAACGGCTCTATCGAGCCTGCAAGGCCGGCCACACCGGCAGCCTTGACCCCATTGCAACCGGTTTGCTGCCGCTGTGTTTTGGCGAGGCCACTAAGGTCTCGCAATTCATGCTCGAATCCGACAAACGTTACTGGGCCCGTATACAGCTGGGCGTGGAAACCGAAACCTACGATTCGGAAGGTGAGGTGGTGGCGACACGCCCGATCGATGTAAGCAAGCGAGACATCGAGCGCGAATTGAAAGTATTTACGGGGGAAATCGAACAGCTACCGCCCATGTATTCTGCGGTAAAAATAGGCGGTGAATCATTGTACAAGCTTGCCCGCAAGGGGATGGAAGTCGAACGCCAACCCCGAATGGTCACTATTCATGAGTTGAAACTGGAGACATTCGAGGGAGAATTTATCGAACTCGAGATGACCTGCTCCAAGGGTACCTATGTGCGCACTGTGGCACAGGATCTCGGCCAGAATCTCGGCTGTGGTGCCCACGTGGTTGGATTACGGCGGCTGCAAGTGGGGAATTTTAGTGATGAACAGTCCGTTACCCTCGAGACGCTGGAGGCGATGTCGTCAGAGCAGCGAGATGCGCTACTACAGCCGGTGGACAAGGCCCTTCAGGACCTGCCGGACGTCAGCCTGACCTCCCTGGCGACCCACTATTTAGTGCAAGGGCAGCCAGTATCGGTGCAGCACGGCCACTCACCGGGCTGGGTGCGGCTCTACGAAGAGGGTGAACGCTTCCTCGGAATGGGCGAGGTACTGGACGATGGTCGGGTAGCGCCGAAGCGCCTGATGCTGAAGGCGAATCAGGTGGTGGAATCGGAGCAAAAAGCTTGAATTTTCAACGAAAATTGGTTGTGGGAGGGGGGTCTCGCGGTTAGAATACGCGCCCTTGAGACAACCGGAATTTGTCTGGAACAAATACTTCCGGAATTAATATTTTACGTGACGAGGTAAAAATGGCTTTAACAGCTGAAGACAAGTCAAATATTGTCAAAGAATACCAGACCAAATCTGGCGATACCGGATCGGCGGAAGTGCAGGTAGCATTGCTGTCGGCTCGCATCACCGATTTGACCGATCATTTTCAGACTCATGCCAAGGACAACCATTCCCGTGTCGGTCTGCTGCGCATGGTGAACAAACGTCGCAAGCTTCTCGACTATCTAAAGAATCAGGATGTCAGTCGGTACCGCTCTGTTATCGAACGTCTGGGTCTGCGTAAGTAAGTAAGTAAATAATCAGTACAGGCCCAGGGGGGCACTACATTGGCAAAAGTTACTAAGAGTTTTCAGTTTGGTCAGCACACCGTCACTTTAGAAACGGGAGAAATAGCCCGTCAGGCATCCGGTGCCGTCATGGCCAGCATGGGTGATACCGTCGTTTTCGCCACCGTGGTCGCAGCCAAAGAGGCGCGTCCCGGTTTTGATTTCTTCCCGCTCACTATTGATTACCAGGAAAAGACATACGCCGCAGGACGTATTCCTGGCGGCTTTTTCAAGCGCGAAGGCCGACCGTCGGAAAAGGAGATACTCACCTGCCGCCTCATCGATCGCCCCATCCGCCCATTATTCCCCAAAGGTTTTTATCACGAAGTCCAGGTCATTCTCACGGTCATGTCCAGTGACCCGGCGGTTGATCCGGAAGTCATTTCCATGCTCGGCACTTCGGCTGCGCTGTCAATTTCAGGCGTGCCGTTTAACGGGCCGATCGGTGCCGCCCGTGTGGGTTACCGAGATGGCGAATACCTGCTCAATCCCACCTATGAAGAGCTGGAAACGTCGGATCTGGATCTGGTGGTTGCTGGTACTGACAAAGCCGTGCTCATGGTGGAGTCCGAAGCCAACATATTGTCTGAAGAGGTGATGTTGGGTGCGGTCATGTATGGCCACGAGCAGATGCAAGTCGCTATTAGCGCTATCAAAGAAATGGCGGCTGAAGTGGGTACGCCTGCCTGGGAATGGAAGGGGCCGGAGAAAAACGAGGTTCTGGAAAGCAAAGTTGCTGATGCCGGTGAAAGTCTTATCGGCGAAGCCTACAAGATTGCCGACAAGATGGAACGACAGGCACGCATGTCGGAAGTTCGTTCCGAGATCGTTGAAAAACTGTCCAACGAAGAAACGTCCGGCGACGAAGTCGAGGACATCAAGGGCGCGATCAAGGGCCTGGAGAAGAAGATTGTACGTGGCCGCATTCTCGATGGTGAGGCGCGCATCGACGGCCGTGATACCCGCAGCGTACGCCCGATTACAGTGCGCACCGGCGTATTACCCCGTGTTCATGGTTCCGCCCTGTTTACCCGTGGCGAGACCCAGGCGATGGTGATCACTACACTCGGCACGCAGCGCGACTCACAGATTATTGACGCGTTGCAGGGCAGCTACAGAGAACCCTTTATTTTCCACTACAACTTCCCGCCTTACTCGGTCGGGGAGTGTGGTCGTGTCGGTACACCCAAGCGCCGCGAAATCGGCCACGGTCGTCTGGCCAAACGCGGCATATTAGCCGTGGTGCCGGACATGGAAGACTACCCTTATACCATTCGCGTGGTATCCGAAATCACCGAGTCCAATGGCTCCAGTTCCATGGCGTCTGTCTGTGGTTCCAGTCTGTCGATGATGGATGCGGGTGTGCCGTTGAAGGCACCCGTGGCCGGTATCGCCATGGGTCTGGTGAAAGAGGAAAATCGTTTTGCAGTGTTGTCCGACATTCTGGGCGATGAAGATCATCTCGGTGACATGGACTTTAAAGTAGCCGGGCCTGCCGATGGTATTACTGCGCTGCAAATGGATATCAAGATTGAAGGTATTACCCGTGAAATCATGGAAGCAGCTCTCATACAAGCCAAAGAGGGTCGGCAGTTTATTCTCGACAAGATGAATGAAGTCATCTCCGAAGCGCGTGAGGAGCTGTCGGAATATGCCCCGCGCATCATCACTTTCAAGATTAACCCCGACAAAATACGGGATGTCATCGGTAAAGGCGGCGCTACTATTCGCGCTTTGTGCGAAGAAACCGGGGCCACCATTGACCTGGATGATGACGGCACAGTTAAAGTTGCCTCCGCCGACAATGCCGCCGCGCAGGAAGCCAAACGTCGTATTGAGCAGATCACCGCTGACGTTGAGGTTGGCATGGTCTACGAAGGCAAGGTCGCCAAGCTCATGGACTTTGGTGCATTCGTAACAATTCTGCCTGGCAAAGATGGTCTGGTACATATTTCGCAGATTTCCCACGAGCGCGTGGAGAAGGTCAGTGACAAGCTGAGCGAAGGCGAGACCATCAAGGTCAAGGTGCTGGAGGTCGACAAGCAGGGCCGTATTCGTTTAAGCATGAAAGCGCTGCAGGAAAGAGAGGGCGAGGCACAGGAAGCCTGATCCGGCCAGCTTTCAAGCAGTGATCAGAAGGGGCTCGTTAGAGCCCTTTTTCGTTGCGGACTATATAGTGGGTACCAGAATACAGGGCAGGACAAACGCAGCGAGCGAGGAGGGTCGCTTTCGGCCATAAGCGGTCATCCCACATAGTTGAGATTTAATTTTTCTGCCAGGAATCAAGATTATCTACCGGTAAGATTTTTAATGATCCGTTTTTCCAGCCAGAATTGCGGTGACTTTGGGGTGCCACCGCTGATAAAACCGACATGGCCGCCGCGATCAGAAAGTTCCAATGTAACGCTGTTACTTAACTCGTGTTCGTCGGGGATCACTCTGGGAGACATAAAGGGATCGTCTTTTGACTGAATTACCAATGTTGGAGTCGTGATCTTGTTCAGAAATTGCCGCGAACTGGATTTGGCATAGTATTCTTCCGCGCTGGCGAAACCATGAAGTGGTGCAGTGACCTTGTCATCAAATTCCCAGAATGAATTCATTTTCTCTATTCGTTCGGTGGCTATCGGCAACTCAATAATTTTTGCTTTTGCTTCGAAAGTTTTATGAAGTGAATTGACAAGGTGTCGTTGATAGAAGCGTGGGAATCCTTTGTTCATATGATCGGCAAGCTCACTCAATACGAACGGTACAGACACGGCAACCGCCTTTACGTCCGGTAAAGTGGTTTGTTTTTCCCCCAGCCATTTGAGTAATACATTTCCCCCAAGGGAATAGGCGACAATCGCATGCAATTTGTCACCACGAGTGGATAACAAATCGAAGACAAATCGCAGGTCGCCGGTCTCACCTGAGTGGTAGGCACGTGGCAGTCGATTGGGCTCACCACTGCGCCCCCGGAAGTGCATTAACACACCACGTAAGCCTTTCCGGGGTAATGCATGGAGCAAACGCCTGACGTAATGTGAGTGTGCCGAACCTTCGAGGCCATGCATGACTAGCACAATCGGATCATTTATGTTGGTGGTCCAGTCGAGATCGATAAAATCCCCATCCGGTAATTCGATGCGTTCGCGGCTCAGTTGAGGGTGGGGTGGTTTTGCGGCCAATGGCCACAGAGTCTGGAGGTGGGGATTCCGGCACCACCATGCCGGGTTAAACAGCGATTGGACAATCGGCACGTGGGAGTCTAGCTCGCCTTCTTCCAGAGGTTGCGCCACCAACGACGCCGGTTTGCCGGCAGAAAGGTGTTTTCGTCTAGCGTCACAGGAGGGATTTTCGACATCACCCAACCCGGTAAGGGCGGATTATCACTAAAACCGCAGACGACACCGAGGTTACTCGGGTCGAATATTTTGATGATCGATGGGGCAGTTTTGTTGTCGGTATAGACGATACCGCAATAGTCTTCCTGGTGTTCCTTGCGCAGCAGGGCATTAATCTCATGAATAAAATCGACAACCTGGGAGGTTTCACCAGGTTCCGTGGGAACGTCTTCGCCCATGGCGTATATATACCAGCCCTCATTGGCGAGACCTTCAAGCGTGTGCCAGAATTCATCCAGTTGATTCCAATCCATGATGCCAATAAAGCGTCCACGGAAGGCCTGTAGGAATTCGTCACCCGGCTCCATTCCAGAATCCAATTTAGTGCGCACTGTTCTCATAAGGGATACCAAGTCTCTCAGGGATATTTCCGACTTTCCAGTTGTTCACGCCCCAGACCAACAATTCGGCAGTGGGGGCGCCGAAAAGTTCCGGTGGCGGTCGCTGACCAAGAAATTCCAGCGCCTGATAGAGCACTTTCGGTCCTTCGGCGATATTGATCCCGATGGCGCCGGTTTGTTTGCTGAGTTTAACGCCAGTGGCATGCATCGCCAGCGGTAAGTGTAGATAATCAGGTTGATCCAGCCCTAACAGTCTCTGCAAGTAGATTTGCCTGGCAGTGGAACCGAGTAGATCGCTGCCACGTACTACCTCGGTGATATCCTGATCAGCGTCGTCCACCACCACGGCGAGCTGATAGGCCATGAGGCCGCCACGGCGCTGAATGATAAAATCACCAACGTCGGTTTGCAGTTTTTGCTGGTGCCTGCCCTGGACCCTGTCTTCAAGTGTGATTGCAGTGTTATCGGTAATCACGCGAATGCATGAATCAGCCGACTGGAGCCGGGCAGTTCGGCAGGTGCCGGGATATCGAATACCTTCCAGTCCCGGCAATCCAGCTTCTGTAATTTCACGCCGGCTACAGGTGCAGCGATAGGACAAACCGGCCTTTTCGATCTCGCGTACGGCATCACGGTAAAGGTCGAGTCGCTGGCTTTGATACGTAATGTCACCATCCCATTCAAAACCCAGTGCGTCCAGCGTGCGGACTATCTGTTCAGTGGCACCGGAGATTTCCCGTGGTGGATCGAGATCCTCTACTCGTAGCAACCATCGCCCTTTATTCTGGCGAACGTTGAGGTAACTACCCAGGGCAGCAACCAGTGAGCCAAAATGAAGAGGACCGGTAGGGGAGGGGGCAAAACGACCAATAGTCATGGCCGTAGCCAACTATTCTTCTTCAGGATTTTCAATCTTGTGGCGGATTACTTTAGTCGCTGCTCCAATACCCAGGTTCAGCTTTTCGTCACAATACTCCAGCATCGGCAGCAGACGCGCCAGCAGTGACCACAAATGCGGTTCAAGTTCCGACAAGACACCGGGATCCAGTGATGCCATCGCCTTGTCAAGTTGCGGTGCCGGTACCTCATCCAGCAGGTCTATATCACCGCCAAGAACAAGCTCTTCCGATTCAGAAAAATCTATACTTCCAATTGCCGTTTCGGCCTGTGCCAGGTTATCGTTGCCAAGAAGCGCAGCCGTCTTTTCTATTTCTTTAATGGAGGGCAGAAGATCGGCACTCGCTTTGTCTTCTGCCTGCACCACCTTACCGCCACCACGCCGGGCTTCGCGTAAATTTTCATTTGCTTTGCTCAAAAGGGATTCGATATCGTTACCTGGATGATTGGTGAGCATGGCCAGGCCAACACTGGCGGTCATGGGAATGATGAGATTGTCTTTCGTGTAAGGTCGCTTTGAAATGGCCGACCGTAATCGATCGCCCAATATCATAGCCTCACCGGGATTGGTGGAAGGCGCCATCAGGGCAAACGATGAGCCGCCTATGCGGGCAAGGGTGTCTTCGGTTCGTGCTGTCTGCGCGAGAGTATGGGCGATCCAGATCAATACTTCGTCAACTGTTTCGTCGCCGTACTCGGCGTAGAGCCGGCGAAATTTATCGATGTCCACGCGCAATAGCGCCAGGTCTTGATTATGCCGTGTACAGTATGCGATATCCTGCTCGCCGCGTTGCAGGAAAAATCGGCGACTGCTAAGTCGGGTCAACGGATCTTGTGTCGTTTCGGACTTCAGCGAGATTGTGGTTTCTTCAAGGTCGCGAGTTGTTTCGGTGTATTTGGCTTGCGCCCGGGTACGGGCCAGCAGTTGCGTGCGGTCCACCGGCTTGATAATAAAGTCGGTTGCACCCATGTCGAGTGCGGTTTGTCTTGTTTCCTCGTCTTCAGCGCCTGTAATGACGATGACCGGCATGGCTCTGATGCGGATATCTTCGAAATTCCGTATACGCGTCATGAATTCGTAGCCATCGAGTTTAGGCATTTCGATATCGCTGATGACTACCTCGATCTCAGGGTGGCTGGTTAGTTGTTGCCAGCCAGCCTCACCGTCCTCAGCTTCAATCAGGTTAAATTCAACACCGAGTATTTTTCCGATTGCCTTGCGCATGACGCGCGAATCGTCCACCAGGAGAACGGTTGGCCGTGCGCCGTTTGCTGCCGGGATATCAGATGGATTCATTTCTAATTTTGATCAATGCGGAGTTTTTATTCTGACAATAGCTAGTGTAGCAAGGGCAACCAAATGCGCCATTTCGCCACTGCGGTTGCGTCACACATACAGGATAAGCTATTGATTAGATGAACAAAAAAAACAGAAAGAGACCTAGAATCAGGCGATAGATGACGAACGGCAGCAGGCTGAGCCGGGTAATCAACGTTAGAAAATAGTGAATTACCAGATAGGCGCTCACACCGGCAATCACGACCGCCAGCATCATCGCACTCCAGTCAACAACCACGGGCTGTTGCAGCAATTTATTTGTTTCCAGTAACCCGGCCGCCGCGATAATGGGGATGGAGAGCAAGAACGAATAACGTGCGGCCGCTTGACGACTTAACCCCGCGAATAGTGCCGCAGTGATAGTGATGCCGGAGCGCGACGTGCCTGGAATCAGCGCGATCGCCTGCGCCAGCCCAATAACAAGAATATCGACCCAGGTGAGATCATGTTCATCCCGATACTGTTTTCGGTGACGGTCGGCCAACCACAGCAATAGGCCAAACACGATCGTGGTGCTGGCAATAACCAGAGGGGAGCGCAGGTTCTGCTCCACTACATCGTTCAGGAGAATTCCCGCCAACCCGGCGGGAATGGTACCGAGCACGACGGCCCAGGCCAGTTTGCCATCGCGAGTTAGTTTTCTCGTGGCAAAGGAAACAAACCAGTCGCGTCCCATGGGAACCAGCTCGCGACGGAAATAGAGTACTACCGCACCCAGTGTTCCGACATGCACGGCAACGTCAAATGCCAGACCTTGATCTTGCCAGCCAGCCAGACGGGGCACCAGGATTAGATGAGCGGAACTTGAAATGGGCAGGAATTCTGTCAGCCCCTGAACTAACGCGAGCAGGATTACTTGAACCAGTTCCATTGGTTAGACCTTGTTGTTCTTCGTCGCGATTGTGAATATCAATCAGGTGAGTGGGTTTCGTAAACCAGTGCCTGCCCCGCCACATCTTCACGAATTATGCCGTGATCAAACACAACCTGGCCGCCGACGATGGTGTAAATTGGCCAGCCTGTCAGTTCGCGGCCTTCGTAGGGGCTCCAGCCAGCACGCGAAAACATTTCATTGTTGCGCACGGGTTTGGCGCGATCCATATCTACCAGCGTGAGGTCGGCATCCCAGCCCTCTCGTATCTTGCCTTTGTTGGCAATATGGTAGGCTTGCGCTGGTCCGTAGCACATCCATTTCTGTATATCGGAAAGATCGCAACGACCGGCCTGCATCTCGGTCAACATCAATGGCAACGATGTTTCGACGCCGGGCATGCCTGCCGGCGATTCGGGATAGGGTTTTGTCTTTTCTTCAAGTGTATGTGGCGCGTGGTCGGTAGCGATGAAATCGATTGTTCCATCCCTGAGACCTGCCCACAGGGCTTCGTTATCTTCCGGTTGACGTATGGGCGGGTTCATTTGCACAAACGAACCCTTCGACACGTAATCCGATGTATTGAGCAACAAATGATTCGGGATTACTTCTGCCGTCACCCATTGCGGCTTGTTGTTACGCAGCAATTCCACTTCCTCATGAGTCGAGAGGTGCAGGATGTGCAGCCGGCGTTCGTATTTAATCGACAATTCCAGCGCCAGTTGGCTGGCCAACAGGGCGCACTTGTTGTCGCGAATCTCTGAATGGGCCTGCACATCATGGCGGTCGGAAAACTGTAGTTTGCGTTCATTGATGCGCTCTTCATTTTCCGCGTGCACCGCAATCAGACGGTCGCCAGTAGCGAAAATGCGCTCAAGATCCTCTCTTTTGTTGACCAGCAGGCTGCCGGTGCTTGATCCCATGAATATCTTAATCCCGCACGCGGGCGAGACCGAATTGAGTTCATCCAGATTGTCGGGAGTCGCACCAATAAAAAATCCGTAGTTGACTACGCTTTTCTCCGACGCCAGTCTGAGCTTCTGGTCCAGGGCGGCCTGGTTGGTCGTCGGCGGGCTGGTATTGGGCATTTCCAGAAAGCTGGTAACACCGCCGCGGGCCGCAGCACGTGAACCGGATCCCAGGTCTTCCTTGTGTTCATTGCCGGGTTCGCGGAAGTGCACCTGCGGATCGATAACGCCGGGAAGTAACAGATGCCCACCGGCGTCAAGGATTTCGTCCGCGATTTCATCGATGGCAGTGGTGATGCGTTCGATCTTGCCATTGACACACAAGACATCGGCATCAATGGTTGATCCGTCAACTTGCGCCACCTTGGCATTCTTGATCAGTAGTTTCATCTATTTTCTGGCCACAATCGAAAAAGGGGACCGCAGTCCCCTTGTCCATACTCTCAATTATCAGTACCGGAATCCAATCGGTGATCAGCCCATCTGTTTCTCACGGATTTCGTCGAGGGTTTTGCAGTCGATGCAAAGTTCAGCAGTGGGGCGGGCTTCCAGGCGCTGAATGCCGATATCGACACCACAGCTTTCACAATAGCCGTAGTCCCCTTCCTCCAGGCGGTTCAGGGCCTCAAAGATTTTCTTGATCAGCTTACCCTCGCGGTCGCGTGAGCGCAGCTCGAGAGAAATATCGGTCTCCATGCTGGCGCGATCATTGGGATCGGCTTCAGTAACAGGTTTCTCTGCTAATTGATGGATGGTGCGATCAATCTCGCCCTCAAGTTCGTTTTTCCATGCTTGCAGAATGGCGTCGAAATGCTTTTTCTGCTTGTCGTTCATGTACTTCTCGCCCTTTTTCGCCTGGTAGGGTTTAATCCCGCCAACGAGAAGTTCGGCTTCCTTTTTCTTTCTGGCCGGCATGGTCAGACTCCTGCAATAATTATGGCCGCAAGGGCTCGAAAATTGGCGCGAAGTTGTACCAGAAAGCAGGCGCAGGTGCAACACAGCCGGACGACCGGCCTGTAGCCGGGTAAAGACAATGTATATCGTAGGGGTATTTTAAGAATGAGCCTGGAATGTTTAATTTTTGATGTGGATGGCACGCTGGCTGATACCGAGCGTGACGGGCACCGGGTGGCTTTTAATCAGGCGTTCGAAGACGCCGGTCTGGGCTGGCATTGGGACGTCAATACCTATGGCGAATTGTTAGCGGTCACGGGCGGCAAAGAACGTATGCGTCATTACGTTGAAGATTATCAACCCGAATACGAGAAACCGGGTAATTTTGATGCCATGGTGGTGGAGCTACACGCTGCCAAGACGCGCCATTACACGGGGCTAATGCGTGAGGCGTGTATTCCCTTGCGGCCGGGTGTGGAACGGTTGCTGAAAGAGGCGCGTGCGCAAGGGCTGCGTCTTGCTATTGCCACCACCACTACCCCAGCCAACGTCAGTGCGCTGCTGACGAGCACGCTGGGTGAAAACGGCGAGTCCTGGTTTGAGGTGATTGGCGCCGGTGACGTGGTACCGGCAAAAAAACCGGCGCCCGATATCTATGATTATGTACTGAAAAAACTCGACCTGCCGGCCGGCGCATGCCTTGCCTTTGAGGACTCTGAAAATGGAATTCGCTCGTCACGTGGCGCCGGGTTAAAAACAATCATTACCGTTAACGGTTATACCGAGACCCATGATTTTAATGGCGCCGAGATTGTGCTCGACAATCTGGGCGAGCCCGACCAACCGGCAAGGGTAATCGCCGGTGCCGGCATCAATGGCGCTTCCTGTGTCGATATAACTACCTTGAAGCAGCTACACAGCAGATCGTGACCCATCTTGCAGACCGCCTGCAGGATATTCGGCCATTCCATGTAATGGATGTTCTGGCACGCGCCAGAAAGCTGGAGGCAGAAGGGCGTTCAATCATTCACATGGAAATTGGCGAGCCAGATTTCCCGACACCGGCGAAAATCGTACAGGCTGGCATCAAGGCGATTGAATCCGGCAATACCCGCTATACGCCAGCGCTGGGCTTACCGGCGCTGTGTGAGCGTATTAGCCAGCAATATCCACCAGATTACCGACCCGATGCGAATCAGGTGGTGATCACACCGGGGGCGTCGGGCGCCCTGCAGCTGGTTTTTGGCGCGCTCATTAATCCGGGAAACGAGGTATTGCTGGCTGATCCGGGTTATCCATGTAACCGACATTTTGTGCGTTTGTTCGACGGGCGCGCCGTTCCCATACCGGTTGGTCCCGAACATGGCTTCCAGTTAAATGCAGATCTGATTCGTCAGCACTGGACCGGGAACACGGTGGCGGTGCTGGTGGCATCACCCTCCAATCCTACCGGCACGGTGGTAGCCGACAGGGAAATGGAGGCCATTACCCGGACTGTGGAAGAATTGGGTGGGGTACTGATTGTCGACGAGATTTATCATGGCCTGACTTATGGCAACCGGGAAAACTCCCTCAGCAGTGCACTTCGCTATTCATCGAATACATTTATTGTAAACAGCTTCTCGAAATACTTCGGTATGACCGGTTGGCGTGTCGGTTGGCTGGTGGCGCCAGTCGCCTTCATCGGCGCAGTGGAACGTCTGGCGCAGAATATTTTTATTGCGGCTGCGACACCATCGCAATACGCTGCTTTGGTGGCATTTGACGAAGATGTCATTGATGAATTAAACCGGCGCCGGGATATTTTGTGTCGGCGCCGGGACTATTTGTTGCCGGCATTACGTGAACTTGGGTTTACTATCCCGGTTACACCGCAGGGCGCATTCTACGTCTATGCCGATTGCAGTCGTTTTTCCAGTGATTCGTACAAATTTGCACTGGATTTGCTTGGAAAAACCGGGGTGGCTGTTACACCGGGGCTCGATTTCGGGTTTCACAAGCCTGAGTCTTATATCCGATTTTCCTATGCTACCGACATCGAAAATCTGAAAATTGCCATCGATCGCTTGCGGACTTTCCTGGCCTGATGCCTACAGTTTGATTTCCGAGGATAACGATGTTGTGACGCCAGCGATGAATCGCCAGCCTGTTTCCTGCTGTTGATTGACATCTCTCATTCTACCGGTGTATCCGTGCGGTTGCCCCAGTCGGACCAGGCGCCGGCGTAACCGCGCAGGCGCGTGTATCCCAGGTGTTTGAGCACCATGAAAGTATGGGCCGAGCGGTGGTGAGAATGGCAATAGAGTATAACTTCCTTGTCCTTGCTAACGCCGAGAGATTCAAGCACGTTACGTAGTGTTGCATCATCCCTGAGCTGCAAGTCGTGATCCGGATCCATTGCAGTTACCCAATTGAAGTTTGCGGCGCCGGGAATATGGCCCGCGCGGTTGGCCAGTTTTTTTTCGCCGCTGAATTCCGCCGGGGTGCGTGTGTCGACAATAGCGATGTCGGTATCGTTCAGGTGGTTCAGGATATAACTGCGATCGGCGATGACATGATCGTAAAGATGAGTGGGATAATTGCCTTTTCCCGACGCTGTCATCTCGCGGGATATTGGGTAATTTCCCGCCGCCCAGGCGATAATGCCGCCATCAAGCAGCGCGTAATTTTTGTGGCCCAGCAGTTCCAGTGTCCACAGGAATCGCGCTGCGCGACCACCACCTTCGTCATCATAAGCCACAATAAATTTTTCGGGCGTCGCGCCGATCGAAGTCAGTAGTGCGGACAATGTGCCGGCATCAGGTACCAGACCCATGACGGGTTTTTCGTTTCTTATGATCTTCTGGTACTCCACGTACTGAGCGCCGGGCAAATGACAGGCGGTAGCTATTTCAGGTGAGCACAAATCAACCAGCAATACATCCGGGTGCTGGAGACTGCTCGCAAGTTCCCGTGGCGATACGATCACTGGTAATTTCAGTGGTTTCATAGAATCTGAGTGCGTGGTGATGAGGTCCAGTTGATTGTACTGGTTCGGCAGAGGCTAATAAAACGGATTGGCGTGTGGTTGAATTTCTCTACGGGTGGAGATCAGATAGACTCGGGCAGGGAGAATAAAAACTTCAGTTTTCAGGTTATGGATATATTCAAGATTTTTACCATTGAAGCTGCGCATCGATTGCCCAATCTTCCGGCCGATCACAAATGTTCGCGCCTGCATGGCCACTCGATCCGCATTGAAGTTCACGTTTCGGGGGAGGTTCTGGTGAAACAGGGCTGGGTACAGGATTTTGGCGAAATTAGCGCGGCCTTCAAACCGCTATACCAGAAACTGGACCACAATTATCTGAATGATATTGAAGGTCTGGAAAATCCCACCAGCGAAAATCTGGCACGTTGGATCTGGCCCCGACTCGCGCCTGACCTCCCGGGTTTGAGCAAAATCGTTATTCGTGAAACCTGTACCGCTGGATGTATTTATACTGGCGAGGATGTTGTTTGATGCTGGAGCGATTCAAAATCACGTTGTTGCTGATTCTCTTTCTAACGTTTTCGGCGTTCACCACCGGTACAGTGAATGCTGCTGTTGTCTTACCGAAAGGCATCATAAAAATCGATCCGATCGCAAAGGCACCCGGCCTACGTCTGGCGAATGCCGATGGTGAAGTGACGGACTTGCGCGATTTACGCGGTAATTGGGTGATGGTGCATTTCTGGGCCAGTTGGTGCGGGCCCTGCCGCAAAGAGTTACCGTCGGTCCAGCGCATGGCGCAACAGGTTGTGCCTAAAGAAATAAAACTGGTAATGGTAAACACTGCCGAAAATGAAGATGACATCATTTCATTTCTTTTTGGGGTAGCGCCTGATCTCGATACGTTGATGGACAGTGACGGCGTGGTTACAAATTTGTGGCAGCCTCGTGGCCTGCCGTCCAGTTTCTTTGTCGATCCTGATGGCAGGATACGTTTCCTGGCTTTGGGAGGTCGCCCCTGGGACACGAAACCCTACCTGGATTTCATTCGCTCACTGGCGGCACGTTAGTTTCACCCGGTTTTCTGCGAGATACCATGCGCATTGATGTCATCACCCTGTTTCCGGAAATGCTATCTGCGATATCGGAGAACGGTATCACTGGACGCGCCGTGAGGTCCGGGTTAATCGATTTGCATAGCTGGAATCCTCGCGATTTTACCTGCGATCGACATCGCACAGTCGATGATCGGCCTTATGGTGGCGGGCCAGGCATGGTTATGCTTGCCAAACCATTGACTCATGCAATCCGTGCAGCGCGCGAGGCGCAAAAGAGTGATGTATCGGTCGTCTATGTGTCACCGCAAGGAAAACCGATTGATCACGCCTTAATTGATTCGACATCAAAACGTTCCGGTCTGATTCTGATTGCTGGTCGCTATGAGGGCGTTGATGAAAGGGTTTTACAATCAGAAGTGGATGAAGAGTGGTCCGTTGGGGACTTCGTGGTATCCGGAGGCGAGCTACCTGCCATGATGATTATAGATGCGATCACACGACAGTTACCGGGCGCACTGGGAGATGCCGAGTCTGCAGTACAGGATTCGTTTGTCGATGGTTTGCTTGACTGCCCGCATTTTACGCGCCCGGAGAATTATCAAGACAGCGTTGTGCCCGCTGTTTTGTTATCGGGCGACCATGAGGCGATTCGGCGCTGGCGACTGAAGCAGTCTTTGGGACGGACATGGTTGCGTCGTCCTGACCTGTTGCAAAAGCTCACACTGACTGACGAACAGATGATTTTGCTGGATGAATTCAAGCAGGAAGAAAACAGTGGTAAATGAAACAAGCCGAATACGTTAGTCGCCCGTTAAATTCCAGTTGGTAAATCCCGGGCTGGCAAAGGGTAGAATAATTAAAAACAGACTAGTGCAGCGTGTTCAGCTCAATGGTGTCTTCATCACTTTCGATATTAAAGACTTCGATGCCAGATACTTTCTTAAAGCCCATTAACAACGACAGTTTGTGAATCAGCATTTTCCAATCTACGTTGGTAATACGATCGCGTAATAAATCGTTTAATTCTTGATTCGTGTCTTTCTGTTCGCGCACCAGGACCGGCAAGGAGTGAAAGTAACCCCAGGCCATATAACCCGTTGCCAGCGTCAGTAGTTTTATGGTCCAGCCTGCCACTGGCAGTACCGTCCAGACAAGCGCACTGCCAAATCCAATTGCGAGCGCAATGATGCCATAACGTTTGGAATGAGTGTGGCTCTCACGGGCGGAATCAAGTCGGGTACGCAGACTCACTTCCTTGTCGCGTGAGCTAATGCTGTGGTTGTAATGGATATCGCGCAATAGCGTCAGCAGTTTAACCAGACGGTCTGAGTGACGCCTGTTTTCTACACCAAACGAAGTGATTGCGCTTTCCAGCGCGTCAACAAACTCACGATAAGTAGGTGAGTTAGCCGGTTCCTCGTACTGATCCATCGCTTCGTTGAGAACGGCACGCAAGTCGAGCACGTCGGCGACTTTGATCGGAAAACGCAACCCGATCACGGTTCTATAGAATTTCGGGAAATTGCCTGGCGTTAATATTTGATTGGTTAATTCTTCCATTTCGCCTCTACTGCTTGGTTACCTGTAAGTTTACTAAAGGTACATCGCATGGCGCGAGAGATGATCCAGAGTCAACCATACACTGAAAAGTGCTGCGCTCTAATAATAGTCTGTAACACCACTTGTATCCAGCAGT
Organism: Acidiferrobacterales bacterium; assembly: GCA_048060695.1. GTDB lineage: Bacteria > Pseudomonadota > Gammaproteobacteria > Acidiferrobacterales > JAJDNE01 > JAZFSZ01. The sequence goes on along the minus strand of JBGMQT010000022.1, from coordinate 10,634 downwards.
TGCTCGTGATTCACACATTTTCATTAAGTAATTCACGGATGTTTTCCAGGTACGCACGACCTCGTTCTTCTTTCTTCCCGGGCGGTGCTGGATGGTCCTTGCCTTCCCAGACCAGGTCATCTTGTGGCAGTTCGGCCAAAAACCGGCTGGGTTCGCACTCTACAATTTCACCCCGACGCTTACGTCGATTGGCAAAAGACAGCGTCAACGTACTTTTTGCACGCGTGATACCAACGTAGGCAAGACGTCTTTCTTCACTTAACCTTTCCTCTTCAAGCGACGTATGGTGCGGGAGAATGCCCTCTTCAAATCCGGCTATAAAGACATGCGGGAATTCAAGCCCCTTTGCCGCGTGCATTGTCATCAGATAGACATGATCGCCTGCTTCTTCTTCGTCATTATTTTCCAGCATACCGATAAGGCATATTTTGGCAACGAGATCACTCAGGTTCAAAGACTCATCGTCTCGCTGGGCCAGCCGTTTTAGCCAGCTAAGCAGATCCAGCACATTCGCCATTCGTTTTTCAGCAATGATGGGGTCGTTACAGGTTTCGCGCAGCCAGTCTTCATAGTGAATGTCGCTTACCAGTTTTTTCACCAGGTCGACTGGATCCGCATCATCTATTCCTTGCGCTGACTCTCGCAACCAGTACGTAAACACACGCAACATAGTTAGTTGGCGTGCATTAAGGTGTTGCTCCAGGCCCAGGTCGAAGGAGGCCGTGAGCAGGCCCACACCGCATTCGGTTGCATAGCGCCCCAGTTTTTCGAGCGTGGCCGGACCAATTTCGCGCCGAGGGGTGTTGACGATACGTAGAAAAGCATTGTCATCATCAGGATTGGCCAATAATCGCAGGTAAGCCAGTATGTCCTTGATCTCGGTGCGATCAAAGAACGAAAGACTGCCGCTGAGGAAATAGGGGATACGGTGTTCTCGCAATGTACGCTCGAATATTCGAGCCTGGTAATTGCCGCGAAACAATATGGCGTAGTCTTTATAGTTGGTACGTTTCTGGAATCGGTGATGCTGCAACTCGCCAACAACCCGCTCGACCTCATGCTCTTCATTTCGTGTCTGTAATACCCTGACTTGATCACCATAACCGAAATTGCTCCACAGACTTTTTTCGAATACGTGGTCGTTATTTGCGATCAATGCATTTGCCACATTTAGAATGCATCGGGTAGAGCGATAGTTTTGTTCCAGTTTTATAACGCGCAGGTCGGGATAATCACGTTGCAGGAACTTTAGATTCTCCGGTTGAGCGCCTCGCCATGTATAGATAGACTGGTCATCGTCACCGACCACCGTCATGGCACCATCGCTGCTAACAATCTGGCGTACCAGTTCATATTGACTGGTGTTGGTGTCCTGGTATTCATCAACCAGCAAATAACGATAGCGGTTCTGCCAGCGCGACAGAATTTCCGGGTAGTCACGAAACAACATAACAGGCAGGTTGATAAGATCATCAAAATCCACGGCGTTGTAGGCTTTAAGGTGGCGTATATATTCCGGGTAGACTCGTGACGCGATGATAGCGATGGCGTTATCCGCCTCGTGCTGCAATGCCATCTCCGGCGTCACCAAATCATTTTTCCAGTTTGACAATTGTCGCTGCACCTGTTGCGGCATTTTCTTGTCGTTGCCAAAATCGCTGCGCATTAGTTCACGTATCAGTATCAGCGAGTCTTCCGCATCGAAAATTGAGAATCCTTTCTTGAATCCCAACGTCTTCTGCTCGCTGCGGATGATATTGAGCCCGAGGGTATGAAAGGTCGATATTGTTAAACCCTTTGACTTACCCTTGGTTATCATTTCCGCAACCCGGGACTTCATTTCTCTCGAAGCCTTGTTGGTAAAGGTCACGGCGGCGATATGTTTCGGCGCCACGCCACAGTTATTGATGAGATGGGCAATCTTGTGCGTAATGACAGAGGTTTTACCGCTACCGGCACCGGCAAGCACTAACACCTGTCCTTCGACAGCGCGGACTGCTTCCAATTGCCGGGGGTTTAACTGCTTCAACTGCTAATATTTTCAGGTGATACAAAGACGTGCGCATTCTAACGCAAACCCTGGCTACAATAATAGAATTGACTTTTCAGACCTGCTATGTCACGAAGGCATGGCCCGGATTACCTTGTCACTTTTCCCGTACTATATGCTTGGATGTAAATTATAATTTAATATCGTGGCGACAGGGTGTGATGGTTAGGTCGGGCTAGTATAAATTATTACGTCCTTGTTTATTACGGAGTTAAACGTGAGACAATTGGACTATGAATCGAATCGTTTATGTTCCGGGAAAAAATCCGAAACCCCGCCCGCGCGAGCATAAATCACAACTATGGCGTTGCCTGCTGGCGGGTGTGCAACACGCCAACCCCGGGGTTGCAGATCAACTTCATCAACACAAGGAATCCTTGCACCTGGTTCCATGGAACCATCGGTATTACGGTCGTTACAAGCCGATCGAAGAGGACCTTCCCTGGATTGATGTGTTGCTCGAAAAACCGGGCCCATCCGGGCAAGACAAGCACGAGGCCGATCACTGGCGCAATAAAAGTGCACGAATTTTATATTCCCTGGTTGATCAACTCCACTTTTTGATAAACCTGATTCCCGATCCCGCCCTTCGGGCCAGTATCAAGGATACCGAACACTACTTTTTTAATCTTAAGGAATGCGCGGATAGTGTGCGCGAGATATTGAAAGAAGCATTGAGGAAAATGTTTTCCGCAGATGACCGAATCCTGCTAATCGGTCATAGCATGGGTTCTATTATAGCGTGGGACAGCTTGTGGGAGTTGTGGCACGGGGAAGAAAATCCCGGTCGTGTGGATTTGTTCCTGAGCCTGGGTAGCCCGTTGGGCATGCGCTATGTTCGCGAGCGTTTACTGGGTGCCAGGGCCGGACTTGAATATCGTTATCCCGGCAATATCAAACAGTGGATAAATATTGCCAGTGTCGGCGACCTCACTGCACTCGACCGCGGTGTGCGCAACGATTATCGTAAAATGGAAAAGCTGGGCCTGGTTGATTCCATTCGTGACGAGTACAAAGATGTGTATAACTGGTTCCGCAACGAGAAGGGTCTCAACGTGCACCGCTCGTACGGTTATTTAGCAAATCCTGATGTAGGTAAAGCCATTGCAGATTGGTGGCAACGGGGCCAATAGATGAGTTTTCGGAAAATCCGGTGAATTTAGTTATCAGAATAAGGTCAGACGATTCAATGCATTAAGACCACGGGATCGGCCTGATTCGCAAACCGACTGTACGTTGCCTGACCTTTTTTGTAGGCTGGTCGTTTGTTCAAAGCGTGCCAGGGCAGGCAATACCGTCGCAAGTAAAATCATCAAAAAGGCCAGTGCCATGAAAAAATACGTAAATGCGAGCATATCAGGCAAACACGACAAAGACAGTCTGCCAGTGGTTGAGGGCACTCTGGGGCCCGTGGCTGTTGATATTCAAACATTGTATTCCAGGCAAGGCCTGCTGGCGTTTGATCCCGGCTTTCGTTCCACGGCATCATGCAAGAGCGCTATTACTTACGTTGATGGCGAAGAGGGTATTTTGCTCTATCGCGGGTACCCTATCGAGGAATTGGCAGAACACAGTAATTTCCTCGAAGTTGCTTACCTGTTGATGTCGGGTGAGCTGCCAACCGGGCAACAAAGCGAAGAATTTACCAGCACCATTGGCGACCTGAGTCTGCTGCATGATCAGGTGCTGGAGTTTTACACCGGTTTCCGGCGAGACGCCCATCCTATGGCAATTATGGTAGGCGTGGTCGGTGCCCTGTCTGCCTTTTATCACGAAAGCATGAATATTGCCGATCGTGATCAGCGCATACTGGCGGGTTACCGGCTGATTGCAAAAATGCCTATGATCGCCGCCGCCAGTCATACTTATCATATTGGTCGCCCCATTCGTTATCCTCGCAAGGAGCTGGGTTACACCGAGGATTTCATGCAAATGATGTTCGGTAAACCTCATATCGATTATGATATTGATCCGGTGTTGGCGCATGCATTGGATAAAATACTGATTCTGCACGCCGATCATGAACAAAATGCATCAACGTCAACCGTTCGTATTACGGCGTCCAGTGGCGCCAATCCCTTCGCCTGTATCGCCGCGGGTATCGCCAGCTTGTGGGGCCCGGCCCACGGGGGTGCAAATGAAGCCGTGTTACGAATGTTGACCGAGATTGGTAGCGTCAACAATATTAAAAATGCAGTCGCCCGCGCGAAAGATAAAAGTGATTCTTTCCGCCTGATGGGTTTTGGCCATCGTGTGTATAAAAATTTCGATCCACGTTCGGTAGTTATTCAAAAGACTGCGAAAGTAGTGCTGGACCACCAGGGTCTGGATGATCCCTTGCTGGAAATCGCCCTTCGCCTTGAAGAGATTGCGTTGAAAGACGAATATTTTATTGAACGAAAACTCTACCCCAATGTCGATTTTTATTCCGGTATCGTGTTGCGTGCCATGGGGGTCCCAACCAATATGTTCACCGCTATGTTTGCGCTGGCGAGAACCGTGGGCTGGGTCAGCCATTGGCTGGAACTGACTAACGAACCTCATGGTATTGACCGTCCGCGCCAACTTTATACCGGACCGACAAAACGCAGTTATCCCTCCAAGTGATAACTCATGAAGCAGCAATTTATTACTGTACTGCTGGTCTCGACTTTTCTGTTAACAGGCTGTGCGTCCGTAGTAGCGACTTCAGGCAGTATTGTTATTCGTGATGAGAATTCCGGTGCCGGTAATTCGTTCACAGATAGTGACCGACAGAAAATTCATCAGTACTACAAGTCAAATCGTGGTCGACACAAAAAATATGAATCGCCGTCCGGGCATACGAGGCGTGACGGCAATCTTCCTTATGGTTTAGCCAAACGCGACCGGTTACCACCGGGGTTGCGTACCCGCGGATTGCCGGGCGATCTGGAATTGCAGTTGTCAACACTAGCAAATAATAATACTCGGGTTATCGTTGGCGACAACGTAGTGATAGTGGATAGCAACAGCAGGGTAGTAATCGATATCTATAGAAATATGATTGTTGATTGATTTCATCAGCGGCGGCACTAAATGAAGAATTACCTGCGAAAAATGCGGGGTGGAGACAGAAGCCCACCGCGTAAACCCCTTAGCAAAATTGGCTGGTCGTGGCTGGGTGCTTTTTTGGGGATATATAGTATTTCCTTAATGAGCGAGTACGTCTATTTCACGGGCTATGACCAGCTGTTTCTGGTCGGTTCATTCGGTGCATCTGCTGTCCTCATTTATGGTGCCCCGCAAGTGGAGTATGCGCAGCCGCGCAACCTTGTCGGTGGACACCTCCTGTCTGCATTAGTCGGTATCACGGCCTATAAATTTTTATCTTTTGATGTTGCCCTGATAAGTGCGTTGGCGGTTTCGTTATCCATTGTTGCGATGCATTTAACCAAAACCATACACCCCCCGGGTGGGGCAACCGCATTGATCGCCGTTATTGGCAGCTCGCAAATTCACAGTCTCGGGTATTTGTATGTTCTCTCGCCGATTGGAACCGGTGTGGTGATCATGTTGCTGGTGGCGCTGGTGGTAAATAATCTTTCGTCCAATCCGAAACGCCATTACCCGGTCTTCTGGTTCTGATACAGTATGAGTCGATAGGGCTCATCACTCCCGGGCATTTTAATGTCTGGCCGACAGTTGCCAACATATTCGCATATAGCTAAAAGTACGGGTGTGCATCAAGAGGGACTGAATAGTGAGGCAATTACCTGTGTATTGACCGTTAACAATCTCTGTTGTCAGGAGTCCGTGATATGTCAAAGTTGTTAGCACACCTTGGTCGCCTGCTTTGCTGGCTGGGAATTCATGACTTCCGCGTAATTGACAGGACCTTCGGGTTCGGCGCCGGAGGTGATGTTGAAAAGGTCGAATGCCGGCGCTGCGGTGCGGTCACATCTCGTCGAGCGTAAATAGTATTTATGTGACGGGCTCAGAGCCCTGTTTTTCTCTATGTTTACATCGCTTCTTGTATGCCTCGCGACTAATTGCGACATCTTCAAGAAAATACGGTAGTTCTTCCATCCGTAGTGCCTGCGGTCCATCTACTAACGCCGTTTCCGGATGCGGGTGAAAATCCACCAATACCATATTGGCGCCAGCGATGATGCCCTGTGCGGTGACATGTGAAACATCCATGATTTTATCCGACGAAACCGCGCGTGTACCGACAGAGTGGGATGGATCGATACACACCGGCATGCGCGTCAGGCGTTTTACAACCGGCACCTGAGCAAAGTCGACAAAATTGCGATGAGGATCACCCATGTTCGTTTTCATGCCGCGTAATGCGAATATGATTTTGTGGTTACCTTCCGATGCCAGGTACTCGGCCGCATTGAGGGATTCTTCCAGCGTGATTCCAAATCCCCTTTTTAGCAATACCGGGAGTTCCTGCTGTCGTCCAACAATTTTTAGAAGCTCAAAGTTCTGGGTATTGCGTGTTCCAATCTGAAGCATCACGCCCGTGGGGTGGCCGGTTTTTTCCAGTGCTTCATTGATCTCATCGAGATGGGAGTCGTGGGCAATTTCCATTGCGATAACCTTAATGCCGTATTTGCCGGCAAGCTCGAATACCCATGGCAGACATTCTTTGCCGTGCCCCTGAAAAGCATAGGGGCTGGTGCGCGGCTTGTAAGCGCCCATGCGCGTACACACCTGGCCTTGTTCCTGCAATGCCCTCATCATGGTTTCGACATGTTCGGTATTGTCGACAGCACAGAGTCCGGCAAACACATGCAAGTTGTCTTGCGAGAATTCGACACCGTTGTATTCAAACCCGGTCGCACGCAGGTCATCTTTGTGTCGACCCAGTACGCGATACTCTTCGGATATACGTACTACCCGGTCTACCACTGACATGCTTTCGATTTCTGCGGCGTCGAGTGCGGCTGTATCACCAATCAAATAGATTTCGGTAAGCGTTTGTTGCGCACCCGTCTCGTGGTGGATGTTGGTGCGAATGTTGGGTTTATTCTCGAGGTATTCGAGCAGTCTTTTGAAATCTTCACTTGTGGTATCGACGCCGTCTTTGGTGATGACTATCATGATTCTTTTCCTGTCATTTGCTATTTGTTTTCGTTATATACGCGAACAAGGTCATCATACGCGTCGATGCGCCGATCACGAAAGAACGGCCAGACACGCCTGACTTTTTCGGTTCGTGTCATGTCAAGTTGTGCCACCAGCGTTTCGGCGCTGTTGGCCGAAGCAGAGGCGATGACTTCGCCCTGCGGTCCGGCGATAAAACTGCTACCCCAGAAATCAATCCCGTCGGATTGTTCACCCGGACTGGTTTCGAGGCCGCAGCGGTTCGCACACATGAGTGGCAAACTATTGGCAATCGCGTGACTACGCTGGATGACCAGCCAGCTTTCCAGTTGTCGCTGTTTTTCGTCGACATCATCCCGCGGGTCCCATCCGATGGCAGTGGGGTATAAAAGCAGATCCGCGCCATGCAGCGCCATCAGACGCGCCGCCTCCGGGTACCATTGGTCCCAGCAGACAAGCACGCCCAGTTTTCCCACGCTGGTATCAATGGGGCGAAAACCCTGATCACCCGGAGTGAAGTAGAATTTTTCGTAATAACCGGGATCATCCGGGATGTGCATTTTTCGATACTGTCCCGCCAGTGAGCCGTCGCTGTCCAGTACGACCGCTGTGTTGTGATAGATACGGGTGGCGCATCGTTCAAATACGGATCCAATTATTACGATCCTGTTTTCGCGGGCAAATTGTGCCAGTGTGTCTGTGGTTGGTCCCGGGATCGGTTCCGCCAGGTCAAAATGATTACGGTCTTTTGACTGGCAAAAATAAATATTGCTATGCAACTCCTGCAGCAGTACAAGTTGTGCACCCTGTTCAGCCGCATCGACGATGGCGGCGCGAGTTATTTCGAGGTTCGATTGAGTATCGTCGCAGCAGGTTTGCTGCACCGTAGCTACGACAAGGCTATTTTTGTTTGGGCTCATTATTTCGGGATAATATTAGCCAAGTACGCCTGCTGGAAATTGCATGGTCACGCAATGCAGACTGCCACGCTGCTCAATCAGTGGCAATGCATTGATGCCAATAATCTCTCGTTGCGGGAAACACTTTTGCAACGTATTCAGTGCGACCTCGTCGGCTGCATCGTCATAGGTCGGGACTAGAATCGCATTGTTGATAATGAGAAAGTTGGCGTACGTGGCCGGCATGGAGTTGTTGTCTTTATCCAGTTTGGGTTGTGGCAGTGGCAGAGGCACGAGTTTGTAAGGCGAATTAGTAACGGAGTGGAATTGTTCAAGTTCTTCACGCATGGCCAACAGTGAAGCGTAATTGGCGTCGCCTTCGTTGTCGCAGGCACTATAGGCAATAGTATCGCGATCGCAGAACCGGGCAAGGGTGTCAATATGTCCGTCGGTATCATCACCGGTCAGGGCGCCACTATTGAGCCAGATAAATCGTTCAATACCGAAATAGTGTGCCAGGATTTCTTCCACCTTCGTTTGCGACAAGACCGGATTACGTGTGGAAGACAACACGGAGCGACGGGTTGCCATGAGAGTGCCTGAACCATCTACTTCGATAGCCCCGGCCTCGAGTACCATTCTAATAGTTTCCAGCGGTAGGTCGCGAAACATTCCTTGGCGATATAGTGCGGGTGAGATGGCGTTGTCAAGATCAGCGGGGTACTTTTCGCCCCAGCCATTGAACTGGAAATCCAGCAACTGCGGTACACCGGAACACATTACAGTTATTGGCCCATGGTCCCGTGCCCAAACATCGTTCGAAGGGCTTGTTCCAAACAGGATGCGCGTACGATCGGGGATCTGGTGCCGCAGTTGACGTTCGACCATTTGTTGATGCGTTTTGTCGCTACAGACAATCAGTACCTTCTCGTGCCGGCTGATTTGAATTGCCAGATGAATAAATACGCCTTCGACTTCGGCCAGGTTATTACCCCAGTCACCGGTGGCATGGGGCCATGTCAGCATGATGCCGCTCTGGGGCGACCATTCCGGTGGCAGGTAGGCTCGACAGTCTTTGTTCATATGGATCCGGGATTACTGGTGGCAGCGGTATCGGCATTTCCGGTCAGCATGCGTATAATCGGCCGCGCTTTCGCTCCGGACACTCCGGTTTTTTAACTCGATTTGGAATAGTAGCAGGAAAACAATGTCTCTCATTCGCCCATTTCGCGGTCTTCGGCCCGCCCCAGGTCGTGCCGATGCCGTGGTGGCACCACCTTACGATGTACTCAATACCGAAGAGGCGCGTGAACGCGCTATTGGTCGTTCTAACAGCTTCTTGCATATTTCCAAACCGGAAATTGATTTGCCTGCGGGTACCAATCCTCATGCACCGGAAGTTTACGACAAAGGCCGGGACAATTTTGTACGCATGATTGAAGAAGGTGTCCTGGTGCGGGATGAGTCACCTTGTTACTACATCTATCGTCTGATTATGGGCGAGCACGTGCAGACCGGCCTGGTTGCCGTTTCTTCGGTAGCGGATTACGACACCAACCGCATTCGCAAGCACGAATTTACCCGGCCAGACAAGGAAGACGATCGCGTACGGCAGATCGACGCACTTAACACACAGACCGGGCCGGTGTTTTTGACCTACCGCCATTCGGTTTTGATTGATGATATAACGACGAGTATTGTCGCCGGTTCGCCTGCCATGGATGTTGTTGCTGATGACGGCGTGCAACACACCGTCTGGGTGGTCGATGATACCGCCATGCTGGAAAGTATCACCAGGGAATTTGATGCCATGGAATGCATCTATATTGCGGACGGTCACCACCGTTCAGCCGCGGCGTCACGTGTTGCAATGCAGCGCAAGGCCGCCAATTCCAATCATACGGGTCGAGAAGACTACAATTATTTTCTGTCCGTAATCTTTCCCGATAATCAGATGCAGATTCTGGATTACAACCGCGTGGTGACCGACCTAAACAAACAGACAGCGGAAGAATTTCTTGCGGCAGTGACGGTTTCATTTACTGTTACCGAGTCCAGTGAACCCGTTAAGCCGCAGACAAGCGCAGAGTACGGCATGTACCTGCAAGGGCAGTGGTACCGGCTCGGCATCAATCCTGACCTCATTCCCGCCGATGACCCGGTAGGATGTCTCGACATCAGCCTGTTGGCCAATAACCTGATCGAGCCGATACTGGGCATCAGCGATCCTCGCCGCGACAAACGCATTGATTTTGTCGGTGGTATCCGCGGGCTTGCCGAGCTGGAAAAGCGTGTTGATAGCGGTGAAATGGCAGTGGCCTTCTCGTTGTATCCGACATCGCTAACACAGCTCATGAATGTCGCCGACGCGGGTGAGGTGATGCCTCCCAAGTCCACCTGGTTTGAACCCAAGCTGGCGGATGGGTTGGTGTCGCATATGCTGGATTGAGGTTAATCTTCCTTCTCTCTTCGGTTTTGCTCCCTCTCCTTCCAGGAGAGGGCAGGGGTGAGGTGGTATTAACTTTCTTTTTTTATCCGTCATTCCGGTGCATGCCGGAATCCAGTTTTTAATGTTTCCGCCTTCGGCGGACTTTAAATTCTTTGAATCGGGT
>JBGMQT010000021.1:2419-32368 GCA_048060695.1 Acidiferrobacterales bacterium | reverse complement strand
TAATTAATTTCCAATCGTTACAAATGTTTTGTGTTGCAAACTAGGAACTCACCCAACGCCACACCACCACCGCTGCTGCTACTGCCAGCACGGCTGCAACAGTAAATGTCATTGCCGCCCCTGTCGTATCCCACATATAACCTGCGTAGACACTGCCGAGTGCACCCCCGAGACCAAAACTGATTGAACCGTATATCGCCTGCCCGCGTGTCTGGTATTTGCCACGAAAGAAGTGATGTACCATTTCGATGGCGGCAGCATGATAGGCGCCAAAGGTAACGGCATGTAACACCTGTGCCAGCAACAAGATCGACAGTTGCTGCGGGAAGTAGCCAATCAACAACCAGCGAACCGCCGCCAGAACGCTACTGCCGAGCATAATCCATCGCAGTGAAAGCCGGCGTCGAATTCTGTGTAAAATAATAAATACACCAATCTCAAAAATCACGCCCAGGGCCCATAACCATCCGATCAAGGTCTTGCTATATCCAGCGTCGCTCAAATAAATTGTGTAGAAGGTGTAATAAGGACCGTGACTGGCTTGAATCAGAAAACTGGCGAGCAGAAAAGCAGCCACCTCCGGTCGAAGAAAAACTTTTAACAGCGGTCCATGATGTTCTTCCTGCACGATCAGTTGCCGGTCAGGCACCAGAAGACTGGAGATCCAGATCAGGGTTAACAGAACCATAACGATGGGCAATAGCCACCAGGTATCCACAGAATCGAACAAGCTGCCAAGTCCGGTAACAGCTATGATAAAACCGATCGACCCCCATAGTCGTACACGCGCATACTGACCTGCGCGACCGCCCAGATGGCTCATGGTCGCCGCCTCAACCTGCGGCAGAGTTGCACTCCAGAAAAAGCTGAAGGCAAGCAAGACCAGCGCAAGCCACCAGTATTGAGTGCTGATAAACACGCCCGCAAAAGCGACTATAGATAACAACGCCGCTGTTCTGACCACTATCATGCGTTGATTCTGGTGATCAGCAATCCAGCCCCAGACATACGGCGCAACAATGCGGGAGAGCATGATGACTGCCATCAGCTCTCCGATACGTGTTGCATTGAAGCCAACACTGCGAAGATAAATACTGAAATAGGGAACGATTGCCCCAAGTGCGGCAAAGTAGAAAAAATAGAAACCGGATAACCGCCAGTAAGGCATGGTCGCCAACGACAATCAGGGACTAGGATGCGCTAGCGGGAACGATCGGAGTCTCGCTGGTGACATTTATATTCTGACCGCGATGACGCAAAACATGATCCACCAGTACGATGGCCATCATGGCCTCGGCAATGGGTGTTGCCCGTATACCGACACATGGATCGTGGCGCCCCTTGGTCACCACATCGACAGGTTTGCCTTCCGTGTTTACCGTCTCTCCCGGCAGCCGAATACTTGATGTTGGCTTAAATGCAATACTGGCAACAACGTCCTGTCCACTGGAAATTCCACCGAGCACACCTCCGGCGTTATTGCTTTTGAATCCATGCGGCGACATCTCGTCCCGGTGTTCCGTGCCCTTCTGCTCAACACTGGCAAAACCGGCACCGATCTCGACGCCTTTAACAGCATTAATACTCATCAAGGCATGTGCAATTTCCGCATCCAGTCGGTCAAACACAGGTTCACCCAGGCCCACAGGCACGCCACTGGCGACTATTGTAATGCGCGCACCGACTGAGTTTCCTTCCTTGCGCAAGGCATCCATATACGATTCCAGTTCCGCAACCTTGTCTGGATCGGGGCAAAAGAAAGGATTCTTCTCTACCGTATCCCAATTTTCAAGATCCAGCGCAATGGGCCCCAATTGGGAAAGATAACCACGAATGGTGATGCCGCAGAACTCATTAAGATATTTTTTGGCTATTGCGCCTGCCGCAACGCGCATAGCTGTCTCTCGGGCAGACGAGCGGCCACCGCCACGGTAATCGCGTATCCCGTATTTCTGCAGATAAGTGTAGTCGGCGTGACCGGGACGAAAACGATCTTTTATGTCGTTATAGTCTTTTGATCGCTGGTCCGTATTCCTGATTAACAGGCCGATCGGCGTGCCGGTAGTCTCGCCTTCAAATATACCCGAAAGTATTTCGACCTCATCAGCCTCACGTCGCTGAGTGGTGTGACGTGACGTACCGGGTTTACGACGATCGAGATCATGCTGCAAATCAGCCGCAGACAATTTCATGCCTGGCGGACACCCATCCACAATGGCACCCAAAGCCGGGCCATGAGACTCGCCAAAGGTGGTAACAGTAAACAATTTGCCGATTGAATTTCCAGACATTGGACGATGTTACCCATAAACAGAAAGGTGGACAAACGCGTGCCCGTAGTTTTGCCCGTAACACACACGCATTCGAAATCTCGCAATGCGTTTCATCAGGGGAAATCGGAATCTCGTCGAAAGAAAATCGCCACGGAAATACCGGGCTTATCCCGCGCCGGATCAGCTGTTCGGCAGCCCCTTCATATGAGTATCATTGAGAATACCTAGTATGTCGGCAAAGGGTATGCGAACTTTCCAGGCATCCACCAGCGGCATATAGGCTAAATTCTTACCGTCAGCGAACGAATGCTCACCGCTTTTAACTGCCCTGTGCAATTTTTTGAGTTCAATTGCCAGTGCCTCATACACTGGTAACAATTCGCTAAACTCCATGGCGTCCGTCGCATCCTCATCATCGGCGCAGGCGAGAATCTCGTCGGCCTCATAGATCGTTTGATCTACCAGGCCCAGGTATTCCTCAAGGTTGACGGGCTTGTAAGCTAGCATTGTTCCCTCCGGGCCGGGTATTCTACCCTGAACCAATGATATACCGACACACTAAAATCCCCACGACCGGTCTGACAATCTCCTCACCCGGGATAATAATTTCGACTACACTCGGGACAATGACTTTGCCTGTCTTGCCTCGTATTGTTGCCCGCTATTGCGTTCTGATCAGCGCCGCCCTCGTGGTCACAACAGTTGTTGCCGCACCCTTGGGACCCGTCAAGCATGGCAAGGGCCTGTTGTGGCGCATATCCGCTCCGGGTCTGGTGCCAAGCTATTTGTTCGGCACCATGCATTCGGGCGATTCCCGGGTCAATGCCCTGCCAACTACCCTGACCGACCCTTTTGACCGCGCAACGAGTTATTCAATGGAGTTAATCTTTACCGGGGCCGGTATTGTTCGCATGGCAGAAATTATGTTTTACGGGGAAAACGAGGGCCTGAAAGATGTCATTGGCGAGAGGCTATATGAGCAAACCCGAGTCGCGTTCATCAAAAGTGGCGTTTCCACACAGGATCTGGGTAAGAAAAAGCCATGGGCGGTCATTTTGGCCCTGGGGACCCCTCGAAAAACGCGAGGCGTCCTGTTTCTCGACCTGAAACTTCAACGCCGGGCAACTTTGCAGCACAAACCGACTTACGGACTCGAAACCATGGACGAACAACTGCAAGTGTTCGAGGGTTTGTCCATTGCCGACCAGATTCAATTACTACGGGAGGCATTAACCTATCAGTCCACCAATGCAGAGCAAATAGATCAATTGATGAAGGCCTATTTGAGTCGCGATTTAGCTGCACTGGCGGCCATTAGCGATCGCTACCAGGCCCACGCGGGGCCAGCCTACAGTAAATTAATGGATCGATTGCTGGTTAAACGTAATTACCGCATGCTGCAACGTATGCAACCCAGGCTGAAAGAGGGAAATGCCTTTATCGCGCTGGGGGCATTGCATCTGCCAGGACGGGAGGGTCTGCTGACGCTATTGGAGAATGGCGGATACCGGGTTACTTCCGTTTACTAGCCAGTTTTTACCCTGCTGCAACAAAACAACAACCTTCATTTTCAGGCGTTTAGCAGTAATTTTCTACATATTGACAATGGAAAAATTAATAGGCATATTAGCTATTACTTATATTAGATTTTTCTAATATTGAATTTTTCATTCTTATTCCAAGGAAACTACAATGGCATCTTTGATCAAGGATTTCCCAGCCGACGGTGTGGTCACCGTAAACCGCGTCATCTTGAAACCCGAATACAGTCTTGACGACTTGCAGGAACGCGTCGCAACCCTGTGTGAGAACGTCAAAACCTACCACTCTGAAACCGGTTTTATCGGTGGATTCGTTTGCCTGAACACCGGTAACATATCCAACGAAGGCTCAACTATTGGTCAGGCAGTGGAAAGCGATCTCAAGGGCAAGGAAGCGCTGATCATCACCTTCTGGGATACCTTCGAAAATCATGAAGAGTCCCACCGCAGCGAAACCTTTCAGCCACTTTTCGAGAAAGTGCTGGAAACCTGTGAGAACGGCAATGAAGAGATTGCCTACGACATGCTGTGGTCCGGCGCAGCCTATAGTCAGGAAGAAGCCATAGCGGCGAAAGCAGCGAAGGAAAAATACGCCGCCTGATCTGATCAACAGATTGAGCGTCAGGGAACCACGCCCTCGGGCGTGGTTTTTTTATGCCGAGCAATAACACATCGATTTCGGTACACTCCGCGCCAACGTTCTCTGAAAACAGCCCCTCCCCACATTATTTAACCTCTCATGGAACCGGACAAAACCAAACAACTGAATCAACTGCTGGATGAGCGCATCTTGCTGCTGGATGGTGCGATGGGCACCATGATTCAGCGTCATGAGCCGGATGAGTCAACCTATCGCGGTGACCGGTTCAAGGACTGGAAAACTGACCTCAAGGGAAACAATGATCTTCTGGTGATCACCGACCCGGGCATGATTCAGGATATTCATGAACAATACCTGGAAGCCGGTGCCGACATTGTTGAAACCAATACCTTTGGCGCCAACTCGGTCACGCTGGTCGATTACGATATGCAAAGTCTGTCGTATGAAATGAACGTCGCTGGCGCCAGACTCGCACGAGATGCAGTAGACAAATTCAACAGTGACAACAAACCGAGATTTGTTGCTGGCGTGCTCGGCCCGACCAACCGCACCACCAGCATCGGACCCAACGTAAACGATCCCGGGTTCCGCAACATCAGTTTCGACGAATTAGCACAAAGCTACCTTGAAGCAACGCGCGGTTTAATTGATGGTGGCTCAGACATTATTCTCATTGAGACTATATTCGATACATTGAATGCCAAGGCAGCCATCTATGCTGTCGAGACTTTCTTTGAGGAACAAGGCCGTCAGTGGCCAGTCATGGTTTCAGGCACCATTACGGACGCTTCCGGGCGAACCTTGTCGGGCCAGACCACCGAGGCATTTTACAATTCGCTGCGCCACATTAACCCCATCAGCATTGGTCTTAACTGCGCTCTGGGTCCGGACTTGTTGCGCCCCTATGTCGAAGAAATGAGCCGTGTATCCTCAGTGGGAGTAAACGTGCACCCGAACGCCGGCCTGCCCAATGCATTTGGCGGATACGACTTGTCGCCCGATGACATGGCAAAGGAAATTTCTGATTGGGCGCGTAGTGGCTACCTCAATATTGTCGGCGGTTGCTGCGGTACCTCGCCGGACCACATACAGGCAATGTCCAGGGCAATCGCCGACGCAGCACCGCGCAAGAAGCCAATGATACCAGCGGAATGTCGCCTCTCCGGTCTGGAACCACTTAATATTGGTACCGATTCGCTGTTTGTGAACGTTGGGGAGCGTGCCAATGTGACGGGTTCGGCAAAATTCAAGCGCCTGATACTTGAAGAGCAGTTTGACGAGGCGCTGGACGTTTGCCGGGAGCAGGTTGAGAACGGTGCCCAGATCATTGATGTCAACATGGACGAAGCCATGCTGGATGGCGTCAACGCCATGACAAGGTATCTAAATCTCGTTGCCTCCGAACCGGACATCTCACGTGTACCGGTGATGGTAGATTCCTCCAAATGGGAAATTATTGAAGCCGGCCTGAAGTGCATTCAGGGCAAAGGCATCGTCAATTCAATTTCACTCAAGGAAGGCAAGGATGCATTTCTGCACCATGCCAGGCTGTGCCGGAAATACGGTGCCGCAATAGTAGTCATGGCATTTGATGAAAACGGTCAGGCCGACACGTTTGAACGCAAGGTGAATATTTGTCAACGTACCTACGACATTCTGGTCAACGAAGCTGGTTTTCCGCCAGAAGATATTATTTTTGATCCCAATATATTCGCTGTGGCTACCGGGATAGAGGAACACAATAACTACGCTGTTGACTATATTGACGCAACCGCTGCGATCAAGAAGAACTTGCCTCATGCCATGGTTAGCGGTGGCGTCAGCAATGTTTCATTCTCGTTTCGTGGTAATAACCCGGTGCGTGAGGCAATTCATGGCGTATTTTTGTATCACGCCATCAAGGCCGGCATGGACATGGGCATTGTCAACGCCAGCCAACTGGCAGTGTATGCAGAGATCCCCAATGAACTGCGCGAGCGTGTCGAAGATGTCATTCTCAATCGCCGCGATGACGCCACCGACCGACTGCTGGAAATTGCAGACAAGTACAAAGGCGATGGCACCGTTGAGAAAAAAGAGGACCTCGAATGGCGCAGCTGGCCGGTGGCAAAACGACTTGAACATGCGTTGGTAAAAGGCATTGATGCCTATGTTGTTGAAGATACCGAACAAGCACGCCTGTCTTTCGACCAACCGATACAGGTTATCGAAGGCCCGCTTATGGATGGCATGAATGTGGTTGGCGACCTGTTTGGTGAAGGCAAGATGTTTTTACCCCAGGTAGTAAAAAGTGCACGCGTGATGAAAAAGGCGGTTGCTCACCTTCTTCCCTTTATTGAAGCGGCGAAAACGGAAGGTGCCCGCGCTGCCGGTAAAATACTAATGGCAACCGTCAAAGGCGACGTGCACGATATTGGTAAAAATATAGTTGGCGTCGTATTGCAATGCAATAACTTCGAAGTGATTGATCTCGGCGTGATGGTATCGTCACAAAAAATTCTCGAGGAGGCCAAATCCCACGATGTCGACATTATCGGATTATCCGGCCTGATTACCCCGTCTCTTGAAGAGATGAGCCATGTTGCCAGGGAAATGGAGCGTCTTGATTTCGGGCTTCCACTGCTGATTGGTGGCGCAACAACATCACCAGCGCATACTGCAGTAAAAATTGAACCCCATTATGGCCATGGCGTGGTGTGGGTGAAGGACGCATCACGCGCAGTCGGCGTCGCACAAAGCCTGATCAGCGAGGATCTGCGCGACGCTTACATAAAAAAGATCCGGGCAGAACATGAAGAGACACGTGCACGCCACACGGGAAGAAAAGACACCACCCGATGGCTAACGATGGACCAGGCAAGACGAAACCGGCACCTGCCAAATTGGAAAACGTACGTCCCGCCCGTTCCGAGCGAAATCGGGCTCAGGGTGTTTGAGGACTACGCGTTGGAAGACATCGTACCTTATATCGACTGGACACCATTCTTCCACACCTGGGAACTCAAGGGCAGTTATCCAAAGATTCTCAATGACGATGCCAAGGGTACTGAGGCCAATAAACTTTTCAATGACGCACAGACGATGCTCAAACAAATCGTCGATGAAAAATGGCTACAGGCACGCGCGGTGCTGGGGTTCTATGCCGCGAACGCCCTCGACGACGACGTCGAAGTCTATCTGGATACGTCGCGTACCCGGATTCTTTCTACCTTCCATTTTTTGCGTCAACAGCAACAAAAACCGGATGGAAAACCAAATTATTGCCTGGCGGATTTCATCGCTCCGAAACAATCCGGCCTCCAGGATCATCTCGGTTTCTTTGCTGTCACAGCGGGTATGGGCATCGAAACCAAACTCGCCGAGTTCGAAGCCGATCACGATGACTATCAGGCGATCATGCTGAAGGCGTTGGCCGACCGATTGGCCGAAGCATTTGCCGAACTAATGCACGAGCGTGCACGCAAGGAATTCTGGGGCTATGCCAGTGATGAGCAGATTGGTAGAACAGGGCTGATTAAAGAACAGTATAGCGGAATTCGTCCCGCGCCGGGCTACCCTGCGTGCCCGGAACACACCGAAAAAGGTCTGCTCTGGAAAGTACTCAATGCGGAAAAAAACACCGGTATCACCTTAACCGAGAGTTTTGCCATGATGCCGGCTGCGTCGGTCAGCGGGATTTATTTCTCGCATCCGGATTCCCGATACTTCGCGGTGGGAAAAATAAATCGGGATCAGGTAGAAGACTACGCACAACGAAAGGGGATGGACTTAAAGGAAGCCAAAACCTGGTTGGCTCCCAATCTGGGTTATTAAATAATCTACTGCGTGAGTCGAAGAAAGCGGTCCATAGACTCCGAAAACTTCTGATATGGCTGTGCACCAACGATCGTTGTTGCCGCTGTTATTTTATTTCCCGTCACGCGCCCAATATAAAACGTCGGTGTGCCGCGAATGCCCAGTGACCTGCCATAGACATAGTCACTTTCTATTTTTCCAGGTTGCTGGTCGCTTCTCAGGCAGGCCTCATACTTCCGCGCGTCAAGCCCCAATTCTTTTGCAGCTGATTTGTAAAAAGCGAGATTAATACGAGGCGAGTGCCGAAACAGTTTTTTCTGCATTTCCCAGTAGGCACCCTGCTCGCCAGCACAATTTGCGGCAATCGCGGCGTCAATCGCCCGCTTTGCTGCCGAACGAGGAAAATCCCGATACACGTACAGCAATTTCCCCTTATCGATATAGTTCTGCTTTATCAAATCAAAGGTTGTGTTGTGGAAGCGAGCACAATAGGGGCAAAAATAATCTGAAAATTCAATTAAGGCTATCGTTGCTTTTGAATTTCCTAGCCTGGGGCCATCGCCAAACTGAACCTCTGGCAATCGGGGTCGATAAGCATTCTGACGACGATTGGCGGATAACTGTAACTGCTGGCGCGTCAAATTGAGTTGCCGCCTCAGCAACGCATTTTCTTTCTTGAGCGCTGCTATCTCTTTTTGCTCTGCTTCTCCTGGGCTGCCGGAGACGCAGCCCGACGTCAATACCACTATCGATACCATCACAATGGCCACTGATCGACTGATTAGTCTGGCGTACGTCATGATTGAATCAGGGGCAGAAAAATCGAATTATATTTTGATTGTCCGTTGATACGGCCTCACCAAACCCGATATCACCGCTGCCCCAGAGCGGCAACTCTTCACGACGAAGGTACACCACCTTGCCATCGTTGGTTTTGATGTATGTTCCATTTGTACTTTGGTCTACCAGCACGAATTTGCCGCGCCTGAATTCAATGCGGGCATGATTGCGTGAAGCAAGGGACGAGACTATCACCAGATCAGATTCTTTGTCACGTCCTAGCCGGAACCCGGTCGTGTTCTGTCTGATTTCCCGTTTCTCCTGTTTATATTCGAGTAGCAGCACATCACCTTTCGCCTGCGCCACTGGATTTCTTGTGGCGGACACGATGGTGGTGACACCCTCCCGTTCCCACAACACATCGTAGATAGATAAGGTTTCACGCTTGCCCTTTAAAGTGACACGATCGAACTGGCGTACTTCGTGCTGCGCCCCTGCGGAGAGCAAGGAGGCAACGGCATCCGAGATAATAATCTGTCCTGCCTCGGCAATCTCGGTAAGTCGCGATGCAATATTGATTGTGTCGCCAAACAGACGGTCGCCATCGGCGATAATGGATCCCCAGTTGATGCCAATACGTGCTGCGGCCGCAATGCCCTCAATCGGTGGAATATCCTGCATAGCGCGCTGAATATGGCAGGCAGCATCTACTGCTGAGTTCGCGTCGAGAAAACGACACATGACTTCGTCACCAATATAGTCCATCACCTCACCCGAGTTATTATTTACAACATCGGACATGAGACGCTGAATACCTAGCAACCATTCCTTGGCTTTCTCGTCACCTAGCGCATCGAACGACCGGGTACTGCCGGCGACATCCGCAAAGAGAATTGCGCAGTGCTGTTCCCGACTAGTGACTATCACAACCGGTGGTGACTTTTATTGCTGGAGTTGATGGCCTGGACCCTGAAAGCAGTTAGTGGCGTACCTGCTCTGAGTATAGCCGCAGGTCGAATCAATGCCTGGCTTTGAATTCTTCCACAACTTATTGTTATTGAAGTTCTTTCTTACTCTATAGCAGGATTGATCAAGCGTACGACGATTCATGAGCAAGGGCTGAATCCGGATCAATACGGATTAAAGTTGCTGCGACTACTCTTCCAGATCCTCTTCATCTGACAGCCCGTTACGGTCTTCAGGATTTAACGCCCGATAGGTCGCGCCATTGTAGTCCTGGTCAAAGTCGTCAAAGGGGCCCGTCCCGTCTTCCGGCTCCTCAATTAACTGCAAATCCCGTTGATACCAGGTATCACTCTCCACTTCGGTAACATCGCCATCAAAATACTGTATCTCGATTGCGCCATCGCCTTCGTCAATCGCGACGATTTTAAAGCGCCTTCCTTCCTCATCCAGATACCATGAATCAAGCCGTGGTTTCTTTGGTATTGCCATAATATTCACCCCCATTAGAGGAATGCCGGACACTACCATTCTTGTATAGGCACCTTTCGCTCGTATTGATTTGAGTCAAAAAAGCGAAGCAACATCTGCTACTACTATAATTGATGCAGCTCTAGCCCCAGGTCAGCGACTCCCTTGTGAGTCGCTGCATTGGTAATAGCGGCAATGCTGGCGTCGTTGGGCTGCAAGTATGTCTGCCCAACCCGACGAAGGTCGTCCAGCGTCACGTCCAGCACACGAGACCTGAATTGTTGGCGTTGCGCCGAGGTACGACCAAACAGTGAATTGTGGAATGTCTTTTTTGCTTCACCCGCTGGTGAGCCGGGTTTATCAATGCCACCGATCACGCCCAGAATGGCTTCTTCTACCTGACGCCATTCATGTTTTTCATTCAGCAACCAGTCGACCGAGCGATCAAAGTCTTCCAATGTCTCGGCGAACCGCGGGTCCCGATAAGAGAAAAATCGAAACGCTGCGATATCGGAATCGTATGATGCACCACCACCGTAGGCACCACCTTGCTCACGAATGGCACGGTGTAAATATCCGTTACGCAGGAATCCACCCAGCACTGTCAGCGCAGCAGCATCTTCATGCTCAATTGGTACTGCCGGATATGATTTTGCACAAAAATTGACCTGGGTACTTGTAATCCAAATCTGTTTCTCGTTTCTGCGTACCGTAGATAGCCTGAAGGGTTTAAAAGTCCCTGTAGTCACTTGCCACTTTTCGGCAAGGACTTTCATGATCCCGGGTTGGCTATCTTTCTCACCGACGACCATTAGTTGTCGCGGTGAATTCCAGACCAGTTGGTGTAATTGCTGCAAGCCTTCGACAAAACGTTCAAGTTCGCCCTTCTTGTCAAGACCATCATCGAGTTTTTTCAAACGATGGATGCCTTCCAGGCCACTCAAACGATGACTTAATTCTGCCGCGGGGCTCATGCCGCTGGATGCCGCCAGCATGGCCAGACCATGGCCGCTGCCGGTAACACTTTGTTCCGCACGCGCTCTGTCCTGCGCTACCAATTCGCGTATTCTCGCGAGTTCGTCCCAACGAATCGCGTCCATGGTATCCACCATCAGACCCGTCAGATTCGCCTGGTTGCGCACCAGCGCCTTGCCGGACAAAATAAAGTAACCACTCACATTCTGCTCGTCATTAATGGCGCCACGAATGGTAGTGCTGGCTCCCAGGCCACCGGTTACGGCATCCATCAATACTTGCGTGTCCATGTAATCACGGCCGCCACTGCCGAGCTCGGTCAGACAACGGGAGTAATGGGGTAACATCGCCTGTTGTTGCGGGTTCAGCTCCGGAAGTTTAATCACCAGCTGCTCATACACGAGACCGTTGGTTCCCTGGGTATAAACCGCAACTGGCACTTTTCCAGCCATATTTGACTTGCCTTCCACCACGTTAAGTTCGGCCGGGATGTCTTCAAGACTCACTTTGGGTAGTACGCCCGGATCATCTTTCTCTTCCTGTCGTGTTGCCAGTGCCGCCGCTTGCTGCACTATCTCCTGTTTGGCGTCATCACTCAGATTGTCTTTTATTAACTGCAAGCGCGTCCTTTCTACCGCTTCGCGTTGCTTGCTCAGGCCAGTATCCGGTGTCATGGTGAGACGGACCCGGTGCGCATTATCAAGCAGCAATTCACGCGCCAGTTGCTTGATAAAGTCAGGATTTTTTATATCCTGACGCAGTTGCTCCAGAACCGGATCGAGATTTAACAAGGCGACGGGGTCGCCGCGATGTATCGCCGGCGACAATCCCTCAAGAATCAATTGGAGCCCGTACGGATATCCGTCTCCCTTGATTTCCCGTTGACTCAGCTCAAGCTGGTGCAATACAGCTTCGGTAATCTGATTATGTACGCCGTTGTCAGCGACATCCTGAATTACACTTATAATAAGTCTTTCAATTGCCTCGGAGTTCTCCGGCTTGGCGCCTTCCAGGCCACACATGAAACTCATCTCTCGATTGGAATCCTCCAGGCCGCATAACGGCGAGGGCGCCGCTCCCAGATCAGTTGTCTCAAGCGCATGGCGCAATGGTGATGCGCCATTGTCGAGTAATACACTCGACAACAGGTGTGCCTTCATCAACGCCATCGCGTCAGCGCTGTTACCTAACAACCAGCCCATCACCACATGGGTTTTGTCACCCTCGGCTTCGGCTTCATCCAGCGCATAGTTTTCGACAACGGTTTGTGGTTGAGTGAATCGTTTTTCTTCGTCCACGTCGATGATCTTATCCAGTTTTTCGAATCGACCAAGCGCTCGATCTTCAAATACGGCGTGATGGTCCCTGGCAGGTATATCGCCGTAGGTCATAAATATCGCATTGGATGGATGGTAATGTGTTTTATAGAACTCTCGCAGTTCCTCATAACTCAAGTCAGGGATGTTGGCCGGCTCACCCCCGCTGTTGTAATGGTACGTAGTCGTTGGAAACAATTTCCCGGTTAATGTCTGCCACAACGTATTCACCGTTGAGCTCATTGAACCCTTCATTTCATTGAACACGACTCCCTTGAAAACAAGGTCGGTTTCCGGGTCGTCTGGTTTTTCGAATTCAACACGATGCCCTTCCTGGGCAAAATCGAGTTCGTGCAGCCGGGAGAAAAAAACCGCATCCAGATAGACATCCATCAAATTGTAGAAGTCCTTCCGATTCTGGCTGGCGAAGGGATAGGCCGTCCAGTCACTGCTGGTAAAAGCATTCATAAAGGTGTTCAGGGAGCGGCGAATCATCATAAAGAATGGATCGCGCACCGGGTAGCGCTCGCTACCACAAAGTGCAGTATGTTCCAGCATGTGAGCAACGCCGGTGGAATCCATGGGTACGGTTCTGAGCGCAACCAGAAACACATTCTCCGGATTGTCCGCAGCGAGGTGGAAATGCTGCGCCCCCGTCTTGCGATGGCGATATTCCTCCACCGTTAAATTCAACGTATCAATATGTTCTGACCGGACCCATTCAAATGCCGGATGTGTACTGGCGGATCCTGACTTACCTGATTCAGTGGCGGTTTTCTGCTGCGGTTCGACTCTATTCATTTACGGTCCAATAGCGATGTCATATTTGTATGAATTGTTCATATTTACCCGATTCGAACACGAGCAATAGATACTAGTAGTTGCGGGTTGCCCGCGCGTATTTCAATTGGAATCCCTGTATTGAAACCGTCGCGGTTCCAGAATTTGAGCCTATCGCTCTCTGGCCCGAATGGCACTTTATTTGCCTGATATGCGCTCAGTAAAATTACACCACGTTTTCTGTGGCGTCGATGTTAGTTTCCTGATCAGGCCGAATAGGCTGACTCAATTGCTTCTTTTGCCCATTCAACCAGTTTCTCTTGATTTTCAAAAAGGTCTTCCGGGGCGGAGAAATATTTTCTGACATTGACTCTGCCTTTTTTTGTAGAGTATGAAAATGGCTCCATTCCAGCAGCTTCATATTTTGGCCTTGTTTTATCGCTAACGCAAAAATATAAAGTATTGCCCATAATCATAGCGAATTGCTTTGAACCACTTTTAAAAGCGAAGCCGCCAAAGAAACTTCCATCTTTAAGGATCCCCAGGGGAATAAACAGCTCCCTGACATATTCAATAAACTCCGGACTTGCGCTCATTTGGAATCCTTGTGTCCTGTCGTTCAGGTGCAACCGGCGGCGATCAAGCTAATGGACTTGAGAAAAAATTGAACTACACGATCCTCAGCCGCACCACTCCGTAACATGTGCTAATTAGGTACCACATTGCTTTTCGGGTGAAGTTGCCTGCCCCTTCCCGGCTTTATACAGTCGCGAAACTCTGGACAGTGAGCGCGCAACCGTTTCGTCAATCCGGCAGCTTAGCAACCAAGTAGCGCAACAAATATCACTACAATATTTACAGACTTTCTGCTTTTTCCTTTAACCTCGAATGGGCATCCAAAACCTGTTTTCTTACCAATTTCTTACCGACTATCAAATTGAGGATACGGCCCACAATCCCGAACCGGAATTTATAATCTATCTTCTCGTACGAAATTGTGTCGTTTCCATCTACTACAAATCTATGCTCATACCGGAGTGCCTCAAAAACTGGATCTTTTCCAATCAGCTCGGCAGACATTCGTGCGTTGGGCTCCAGAATCAACACCCGATAGGCTGACCAATTTTTTGTACCTTTCTGGCGCGTATAATAAATACTGCCCACTTTGAGCGTATTCCCGGTTTCGAATTTGAATTCAATTTGCGGAAAAAACTCCGAAAGATTCTCGATATCAGTTAAATATTCATATAGTTGGCTTGGCGACGATTTTATGGCAACAGAAGCAACGACAAAATCACTAAATCCTTCAGAAAGCTTTTCGTTTGTGATATCCACAAGGTCTTCCTTTGTTCGGGTTTCTTGATGAACCCAACCTTCTGATGGCTTCAGGTATTCTAGCAGACACCACACCTGATTCGTTATACGAAACAGGCCGGTTCGGTAGATAGTCTACCGAGAGCGCCGGTTAACTTTACCTGCCGGTAGCAAGCGAAGAGTGGGAGTTACGGTACAATTAACCACTGTAACTATGCGGATATTTGACTAAGACTTTCTGTCACTCAGTGTGTTGCCTGGTCGCCAGCTATATGCCGATCCACTGACGGGCTTGCTCAACATTGTCGAAAGACTTTGTTTTATACTTGCACTGCTTCCCGACCCAAACTTCCAAAAACAAATAATAGAGATCGGTCAGCATGGCATATCTGGTCATGTTGCCAACCAAAGCTGATTTCATCAGCTTATAATGGGGTGGGATTGAGCAATCCTGAATAGCAATACGATGCATCTCTTTAACCGAAATCTTCAAGTGCGCCACAGCAGTAAAATCCGACAACTGATAGACGCAGTCCTGGCATCCAGCGATCTCATCATTGACGTTGATGATGTCATTGCCGGTAATGTCGCCCGAATACACCAGGACAACTCCGGTCGGGTTCGTCTGATATTGAATATCTACTGGCATATTTTGGTTTTTTCCTGTGCCGGGCTGAATATCATATCGCACATTCGTTGTGGATCGGAATCGAGGACAAGATTTCGTCGACTGTACCCGTCAACGGAGAACAACCAGGGGATGAAGCTAATTAAGTACGATCTGGATACTATATTTGAGATGTATCAACTCTCATCCTCTTTTCCTCAGATGCTTGCCCGTCTGAAACATGGTTAATTCTGTACAGCACAAACTGAGGTAACGATATCACGCAATTTGCTGAATATCGATTTGAGAGGATAGATAAAAATACCAATCAGATACTAGCGCTCATCAAACAATTCGATGGGCTGGTTCGGATAGTTGCAAACAACCTTGGTCGGTTTTTGAAGTTATCCGCGCCAGACATGAACGCGATTGCGACCCGATGCTTTAGCAGCATATAGCGCCTTGTCGGAAAATGTTAGCAACTTCAACGCTGTCTGGTTTGTCGTCGGGACGAGCGTTGCCACACCCACGCTAACAGTAACGATGCCCTCTTCACCAATACCGACATGCTCCAGTCGCAAGTTCCTGACCGATTCCCGCAGTGTTTTACCGAGCGCCTCGGCGGTTTCAATGTCGGTTTCTGGCAAGATAACTGCGAACTCTTCGCCGCCATAGCGCGCAATAATGTCGCCCGCTCGACGCATCTGGTTTTTCATCTCGGTCGCAATCTGGCGCAGACAGGCATCCCCGCCAACATGGCCATAGGTGTCATTGAAGTGCTTAAAATAGTCGACATCGATCATCAGCAGGCCCAGTGAATGTTCCACACGCATCATGCGGCGCCATTCCTGCTCCAACATGTCATCGAAATAGCGTCGGTTATAGACACGAGTCAAACTGTCTTCAGTCGACAACTGTCTCAAATCGTCTTCCAGACGCTTTCGATCCGTGATGTCTCGCGCAATTGCGACAACATAGGATCGTGAATCGAGTTCAATCAGGCGGGCGTTGGTTTCCATCGGGATGCGACTTCCGTCGCGATGTCGGTGAAAACCCTCAATCAGACCATCGTTACTACTGCGACTCTCCATATACTGTCGCAGCGTTACATCGTAAGGCAGTTCGGAAACAAAAGAGGCCAGGTGCTTGCCAACGAGGTCTTCCTTTGTATACCCCAGTCGTTTGTATGCGGCGCGATTGGCGTCAAGAATAACACCGCTATCCGGATCAACGATCCAGATACCGTCGTTAAGTTGATCAAGGAGGTAGCGAAACAGCGCTTGCTGTTCGCCAAGACTGCTCCAGTGCTGAACCACATCGCTCGCCGAAATTGGCGTGGGGTGCGAATCATGCTTTGCCGGGAGGATATTTTTTACCGTATCCTGGCGACTCTCCTCTGATCTCAGACCACTATTGCTGACTTTACCAGCCATAAAACATCCTTGTGTTTCTGTTGCCTTAGAATTATTCTTATTTTCGTCAAGTAGATATATCTAGACCAATATCTCTCCCACCCAAAGTATCTCTCAGTGCACATTCTAGACGAGCACGAGCAAAGCGCAAAAAAAACAGCGAAAATTTATTAAGCCCTTGGGACTGAAAACTTCAGCAGCCTGTGAGAACCATCAGATAACTTGCGGGTTTCTATGGGGAATAGATTATTCGAAATATTTCAAAATATTTCGACCCATCCAGGGGGCTAGATTTCGTTGATATTCCATACAAAACTCGAGGATAGGCGAAAAATTCGTCAATACGCTACACTTCATCTTGATAGTTGAATTTCCGTATCGTCCCCCCTATTGAAAAAGTATGATTATTTACGATTTGCGTTGCCACAATGACCACCAGTTCGAAGGCTGGTTTAAGACATCGGATGATTTTCGCTTGCAAAAGGAAGGTGGCGTACTGAATTGCCCGGTATGCGGATCGTTGAAAATCGCCAAATTACCCACTGCTAGCCGCATAAACCGTCACTCATCCGCAAAAAACCCGTCTACGGGGCAGTTGGTTAACGCCGAGCAAACACTTCTCAAGAAAATTCATGACTATGTGGACAGCAATTTTGTCGATGTTGGCAGTGAGTTTCCTGAACAGGCTCGTAAAATTTACTACGGCGAAGCCAAACCTGCACCAATTCGGGGCACTGCCACTCTAGATGAAGCTCGCGAGTTAAATGAAGAGGGGGTCGACATCATTTCTCTCCCACCCGCGCCAGTCAACAAAGAAAAATTGAACTAGAACAAGCTCGATTTCCCGGTAATTCGAAAAATATCGCAGTTTGTGAATTCCTGTACACTTGTATATTAGTAATTCATTATTTTATAATGCACGAAATATTCTTCCAAACGGCACAACATGACAATCGAACAATTTGAATCTCTTTCCTTCACCCTTGGCACCACCGGGCTCATGCTCTACATGGCGTTTATCATTTACCGTCTGGGGAAAGAATCAGGTGCCGGCAAGTTCGGCTATGCCGTATTGTTCCTGGCACTGGGCCTTGGCATGTTCGGCTTTATTGCGAAGTACGTGATCGTGGAAATTTTAAACGTCTAAGGGAATATTCGCTGAAACAGCGGAATAGCTTTAATCGTCGGCCAGGGCCGACTAGTCCGCCGCTTCTGGTTCAATACACTTCTCGCCTTCGTTGCTGGTTTTGCTGACGTATTTCGAGACACGAGTCTTCTCCAATACGTTATCTCCCAGCGGCAACATCAGTTGATCGACGACATTCCGGTCCTGCGAACCGAGCCAGTCGCTCATGGCCTCGGTCGGTACAACAACCGGCATGCGATTATGTACGGGTTGCATTAACTTATTCGCCGCAGTTGTTACCACGCAGCATTGCATCACTCCGTCTTTTGAAATCCGGTAAATGGCACCCAGGGCAATCGCACCAGCCGTGCTGGAATTAAAATAATATGGGATCTTGCCGTCCTTGCCGCGCTTCCATTCATAAAACCCGTCAACGGGGATAATCGTTCTTTTCTCTTTTACCAGTTTACGAAAGGACGATTTTTCCCAGATGGTCTCGGCACGCGCATTGATCAAGGAGCGGGAATACGTTCCAGGCTTGGCCCAGATCGGCACAATACCCCACTCCATTTCAGCCAGCTGCGGTTCTTCTGCGCCAAAGACACTATATAACAAAGCGCCGGGAGCAATATTGTGTCGCGCCGTAAATCGTCCGGGTGGGAGTGTGATACCCAGAAATTGCAATAAATCCTGAATACCCTGATGATCGTGCACGTTCATTCGTCCACACATAATGTCACCTTACCGTAACGACCCACGGTCTGGAACTCCCGGCGCTTGCCGGACTCCAAGAGATTCATACAGCAATTTCGAGCCGGTGCAGGTGTAAACCAGTAATGAGTTTTAACCCCGAATTATTCGACCACTGGCTTGCTCGACCGGTCATTTACGCGCTACTGATTGCCGTATCGATCCCGGTGATTATTCCCTACGTTCAGTCGGCCCAACCCTACAATGGTTTTGATGTTGAGAACGCTCTGGTACCGGCTGATCAGATACACCAGGGCGGCCCGCCGCGTGATGGTATACCGGCGATCGACAACCCGGAATTTGTTTCTTCCGCCGAGGCAGATTATTTGCAGAACCGGGACTACATTCTGGGATTCAACCTGAACGGAATCACAAAGGCCTACCCCATCAAAATCCTTAACCACCACGAAATTGTTAACGACAGTTTTGGTGACCGTAACATTGTCATCACCTTTTGCCCGTTGTGTGGAACCGGTATCGCTTTCGCGCCGGAAGCCAATGGGGAGTCATTGCAGTTTGGCGTATCCGGTCTGCTGTACAACAGCGACATGTTGCTCTATGACCGCAAAACCAATTCTCTGTGGTCGCAAATAACGGGCATGGCAATCAGTGGTCCGCTACGCGGCACGCGTTTACGCACACTGCCGATCACGCACACCACCTGGCAAGACTGGCGCAAACGTCACCCGGATACGGTGGTACTATCTACCCGCACCGGGTATCGCCGAAATTACCAGCGCAGCCCCTATGGCGACTACACCAGCAATAGCGATATTTATTTTCCGGTCACTTATCAGAGTCGGCGTTACCATCCAAAAGAACGTGTGATCGGTATCGAGGTGAACGGAAAATTTCGCGCTTATCCATTTTCTGAACTAGGCAAAACCAAGGGTCGAATCAGGGAGCGATTTAATGGAATTCCGGTAAGTATTATTTTCGACAAGATCAACGGCAGCGGTCAGGCCAGCAGCAACGGCAAACCGCTACAACAAATGACAGCCTTCTGGTTTGCGTGGTACGCCTTTCACCCGGATACCAGCATTTATACCTCGCCCTGAACCATAATCGCGCTTGAGGATATGGGGGACCGGAGGTTCTGTTTATTTCGAGCCGTGAGCGACCAGGTATTCGTGTGGTACGACCAATTTACCATCGACGACAAAATCATGAGCCAGCTGCCCGATTTCATCACGAACTGCGTCGCGCTCACTGTCCGGCAGTGCATCGTATTGCATCTTCAGAATGTCAGACGCCTCCACCAGGTCCCAATAATCATCGAACGAATCAAATTGATAGTTCAGCACCCGGGTTTCAACTTCAAACTTGCTGAAACCAGCTTTTTTTAGCAAATTTTCGAACACGCCGGGGCCACCTAATGATGTTACCTTGGCCAGCGGCGGGTGTGCTTCTTCCGGCAACCGAGGCGCCATCACCTGAAAGGTCCAGTACAGCGTGGGCATCTTTTCCGGTGTATTCCACACTGAGATGGCGAAACGACCACCGGGCTTGAGAACGCGATACATCTCTTTGATACCGGCCAGCGAATCTTCAAACAGCATGACACCAAATCGACACAATACGCGGTCAAACGAATTATCGTCGTAGGTAAGCGACTCCGCCGACATGGTAGAAAAAGAGATGCCCTTGAGCTCCTGCCGGGCAACTTTCTGATTGGCGACCGTAACCATACCCTGCGCCGCATCAACACCCACGATTTCGATATTCCCGCCCATCTTGCGGGCCAATGTTAACGCCGGCTCACCGGTCCCGGACGCGATATCAATCACCCGGTCTCCTGATTGTGCCGCCAGTCGTTCAATCAGGGCATCTCCAGCATCCTGGAGTTGCGGCAGCCACATATCGAATTTTTCAGCGATCTTGTCCCAATCCGGTTGATTCTCTTTTGCAGTCATTTTTTCAATCTCTTTGTAGTGCTTTGCCAATCATATTTGCCAACATATCACGGACAAACGGATTTTGCTCGCTCGAAACAATTGACGAGTACGTGGAGGCGGTTTATTTTGAGGCCCCACGAGAATAGAGCCCGGATGGAGACCCGAAAATGCCGTCTTTTGATGTCGTATCCAAAATTGACCGTCATGAGCTGTCAAACGCCCTGGATCAGGCCAACCGCGAGGTCGGCAATCGATTTGACTTCAAAGGAAGCGATGTAAAATTTACGGAAGCTGACGGCATCATCACGCTCAATTCCGAAACCGAGATGCAGTTACAACAAATGCTCGACATCCTGTTTAACAAAATCTCAAAGCGCGGTATCGATCTTGGTGCGCTCGAGACCGGAGAGCCACAGGCTTCCGGAAAACGTATGCTGCAGAAAGTCACTATACGCCAGGGCATCGACAAAGAACTCGGCAGAAAGATTGTTAAATTCGTGAAAGAATCAAAAATGAAAATGCAGGCGTCGATCCAGAGCGAGCAAGTACGCATTACCGGTAAAAAACGGGACGACCTGCAGGATATGATCAGTAAGCTGACCAGTGCTGATCTGGGGCTACCTTTACAGTTCGAAAACTTCCGCGACTAACCAGCCCAACACCCGCGCCCTGACACCGGAAAAAATAACTATCGTTCCTTTTATTGTTCTATCAGTTACCGGGATTACTTCGCGTCCTCCTGGGGCAACCTACGGGTTAGATTAACTCCCCCTTCAGCGCTTCAGCCTGAGTTAGCCAGTCACACATTGGACAGCGGCATTGCTGCGGGTCGTGCCCTTGCCTGATGGCATTCGCTGCCACGGATATAATGGCAAATTCAAGTGCTTCCGAGAGCTGGTTTAACGTTCGCGACCCCAGTGCAGCGACGGCATCCGTCGCATAGAGCCATTGACATTCAGGACCGTCGGCGCACTCCTGACATTGGTTGTCATCACTATCAAATTCGCCGCCATGCGGGCATTCAACCAGATCCATCTCCGCACGTACGACACGACGGGGAAAGTCAAGCATGGTAATGACACGTTGCCGCATTTACAAATTACTCATCAATTGAGGCCTGTCCTGACCAGACTTTCTACCCACAAGTTTAGGCACAAAATCAGGAAATAGAAACCGGGCTTTTTATCAGTAACCGGAAAATAAAGCGCTGCTGATTTATCTAGGTGTCGTCACGCGCCGGCGTGGCAATACCTTCGACTTCGATGGTGGCATGACTGACACGCGGCACAATACGTTTTACTTCCTGCACCACCTCTTCAATGAT
This sequence comes from Acidiferrobacterales bacterium, assembly GCA_048060695.1. Taxonomy (GTDB): domain Bacteria; phylum Pseudomonadota; class Gammaproteobacteria; order Acidiferrobacterales; family JAJDNE01; genus JAZFSZ01. The sequence goes on along the minus strand of JBGMQT010000021.1, from coordinate 10,445 downwards.
CTGCTCGGTGCGTTCAATGGTTGCCTGGGCGATAGCCCGTATCTTGACGTACTGCTGCACCTCAGGATCGTTCCGACGATCGCCGCGGATCGAATTTTGTAATTCAGTTTCAATTCTGTCAGCGGCCGTCTGTATCGCCGCGATCACCGCTTCCTCACGCAACTCAATTTCGGCAACCAATACAGTGTGCTTCTCATCAATAATTATTGTGCGCAAATCATGATACCGTTCAATATCCCAACGGTTATCAATGACTTTTCTAAAAGCGGATTCTGCCTCTGGATCGCGAACGTCAGCAAGGTAGCGCATATTCAGCTTGCCCAGAAATATTGCGATACCCGCCAGCAACAATGCAATCAATACCGAGAATCCAATATCCCATCGTTCGTCACCTGTTAGTTCCGCTAACCCGATGCCGAATGCGGCCAGTATCACGCCGAGCATGGCAACACTGTCTTCAAGCACTATCGCTACCAACGTGGGATCGCCTGACTCGCCGAGATAAGAAAATGGATTACTAAGGCCCTCTGCTCTCATACGACGCAGGAATTCTTTCACAGCAACCTGAAAAGAGTATCCTTCAAGTATGAATGCCAATATCAGCACGCTGAATGACACCCAGATGGCGGGCAGTTCCCATCCGAATATGTTCGCCAGTTCTTTCGGCACTGTTTGATCGAGTTTATTCCAGGCACTCCAGGCCAGGGCCAAACCCAGACCGGAGCCGATGGAAAACAAACCGATGGCACTCCAGAGGTTCCAGATGTATTTTTTTTGGCCGTGGCCAAAGGCGTGGGTCGCATCGGCCGGGCGATCCGATTCGATAAGCCCGCGAAAAAGGAAACCCTGGTTGGCCGTGTCCATGGCGCTGTGGATGGCCTCGTTCATCATTGAGGCCGAACCGGTGACCGTGGCAGCGAGGCCCTTCAGCAACGTCACGATACCGTTCGCCACAATGGCAATTACCACTGCCTTTTTTGATCCTGTCGCCATCTTTTTCCGTTACTCTGCCCAGGTTAAATATTCTCGATCGATCAGTTCAACGGGAATACCGAAACCGCGGTAAACCGTTATAATTTAAATATGGATGATACTGTGAAGCCGGTAACAATGCGATTTGGCGATCACATCAAGGTCAAACGCCGGCTCTATTCGCACCACGGCATTTTTATCGGGAACAACCAGGTGATTCACTATGCACCGCCACCGGGGAAAAACATTGGCGACGGGATTGGTTGGCGTCAACTGCTGGGTGCAAATTCTGTCGTCAACACAATTCATATCGCGGAGCTTGACGCCTTTGAATTTGAGGGCATTCACGCCAGAATTGTGCCTTATGCTAAATCCCACAGCTACCCGCCATTAAAAATCGTTGCCCGGGCCGAAAGCCGGGTCGGTGAGAATGGATACAACCTATGGGGTAACAACTGCGAACAATTGGCGCGCTGGAGCAAACAGGTCCAACCGGAAGACAAACCCGTCAACCTGTGGGAATCCACATGGCAAGGTGCTTTGCTCGGGCTCAGCGCCGGTGCTCGGGCCCGGCAATGGTCAACCATGGCCGTAGGCGCCGGCCTTGGCGCGTTACTGGGTGTGGCAAAGCAGTGGCTGCAGGCCCGCACTTTAAGTCGCGCCGATGCCGAATTCGCATCGTTTTCTTCAGCGCTCTATTATGGCCTGATTGAAAAGCTGGGCCCTAATCCCTTTGGCCGCAGCTTCCAGCATGCCAGCCAAATTTCCCGGCCCAGCGACATTGAGCTACCGGAAAGTGCCGGGCAAGAGATTCTGTTTGTTTACCGTGGCGGCTTCGTTAAACATGAGACCCACAAGGACTGGCTGGTGACCGAACGCTCACTCTACCGCCCGGCACACAAACGCGTAATCGATTTCCACGATGTCATGCACATCGGCGCTCGAGCGGGCAGATTGCAAATCACCACTCTGGATGGTAATCGTCACTATCTTTACTGCCGCTATATTAAATCGAAACAACTTGCGGAGTTTCTGACATCTGCCGTATCCGGCACCAGCTTTGAGCTCAAAGGTAGCGCCAGATCGATGTCGGGTCGCATCAAAGATGCCATAATTACATCAAATTAAATGACTTGAATCATTCCAGACTAATAATGCAACAAGCCATCATCCCACTTTGAATGGAATTTAGCCGAACAATTCGCCGCCCCGGTAATGTCACTATCGGGTATCGTGTCTTGCGTACCCGGACGCCACGCCCGCTGCTTGTGATGATTCATGGTCTGGCGAGCAACAACACCCGCTGGTCGGAGTTTGTCGACCATACTATTCTTGCCCCGGATAACGACCTGATGCGAATTGATCTTCGTGGCCATGGTGATTCCATGTTTCGTGGTCACATCACCACCGCCGACTGGGTCGATGATCTTGCCGCCATCCTGCGCGATGAAGGTTATGACAAGGCCACCATCGTGGGTCACAGTCTCGGCGCCCAGGTGGGAATGCATTTTCATGCGAAATATCCATCAAACGTCCGTGCGATGATCATGATCGACCCGGTATTTCCGGACAACCTGAGCGGCCGCCTGCTTAAGGCAAAAAAATTGCGTGTGTTTATCTGGCTTGCGGTACGGTTGCTCAGGATCGTGAACGGGCTCGGGTTGCGTCGAAAGAAATTTCCACCCCGCGATCTGAGGGCGCTGGATGAACAAACGCGAGAGATCCTTGATAACAATCCGGATATCGCGATCGGGGACCTCTATACCAATCCTTTTGTCGATCTTGAGTTTATGCCGGTGGCCAACTACATGCAGGACACGCTGGAAGTTATCAAACCGGTGCCACCGTTGGAAAATATCGACGTGCCGGTACTGGTATTGCTCTCCTCCGGTGCCAGCATCAGCAATCCAGAAAAGAACCAGGCGACGATAAACCGGATGCCAAATGCCAGGATCGTTAATATTGCTGCCAATCACTGGTTGCTAACGGAAAAACCGCGTGAGGCGCGCGAAGCCATCGAGAAATGGTACCTGGGGTTGCCTCTCCTGGATTAGTCGGACCGATCGTAGACGGCCCACGGCCTGGAAGCTGGACCCACCCCACACAATTACAGAACGTAAAACGTCGGCCAGTTGACAACTGGCTTGTCCGCGAGTAGTTTTAAGTTAGTTGTATGACTAATAGAAGAAATATGCCAAATATCAGCAGTAAAAGAGAAAAATTGGTGGAGGCCGCAAGGTCATTAATCCACCAGAACGGCTATCGACAGACATCCATTGCTGATATTGCCGAGACCTCTGGTGTGCCATTGGGAAATATCTATTACTACTTTAAAACCAAGGATGAGTTGGTTTCAGCGGTGATAGACCAGCGCCAGAATACCAACCGCCAGTGGTATGCCCAGCTCGATACCCTTGCCTCTCCCAAGGAGCGATTGTCGCAATTTCTTCGCGATACTCGTGGCGTCATCGATATCATGGCCACCCATGGATGCCCGGTGGGCAGCCTGTGCCAGGAGCTCGATAAGACACCGTCCACCATCACTAACGAGGTGGACGCGGTTCTCAAAGAACAAATTGACTGGATTTCCGCCCAGTTTAAACAAATGGAACAAGACGATGCGCCGACTCTTGGAATGCAGTTTGTTGGCAGGTTGCAAGGCGCGATATTGATCGCCCACGCCCTGAAGGACTCCGCCATTATTGCGGCGGAAATGGACCGATTGCAGGGATGGCTCGATAGCCTGCCATGACCAGTGATCTTTTTTTAAGTCAAACTTCCAGCTAGTTGTCTTACTTTTCTTACGTCACTACATTACGAGGAGATCGACCATGAGCGAAGTCACCGTTAGCCAGACCATCCACAGCCCACTACAAGCGACGTGGGCAACGTTCGCCGAAGACTTTGGCGGCATCTACAAATACAACCCGCGTGTAAAACACTCGCCACTGACCTCGAGTATTACGTCAGGACTCGGTGCCACCCGGCGCTGCGAGTTTCATGACAACTCCACGCTAAACGAAAAGATCGTGGGCTGGGAGAAAGAAAAGGAATTGCGTGTGCAACTGATCGACGCTGCCATGCCCTTGAAAGACATCGAAGCCACTATTCGTTTTCAGGCCATTGATGACCGCTCCAGTAAAGTGGCTTTTACCATGAGCTACACACCCAAATTTGGACCACTGGGTTGGGTCATGGATCGTGTAATGATTCGCATGATGATGCGTAAAATTATCAAGGAAATGCTGGATGGACTTGACCGCCATCTCGCCACAGGAGAGATTATCAACCTTCCCGGTAAACAGTCAGGTCCTGTTACCGGAGCTGTATAAATCTGCTTACACGGACAGTTATTGGAACCTGGCCGGTGGAAACACCGGCCACCACACGGAATACAGAATGAATAATAAAACTATCTCAGCTGATTTTCCCTTTGAATCTCACTATGTGAACGTACACGGCTCGCAGATGCATTATATTGATGAGGGCGAAGGCGACCCAATTCTTTTTTTGCACGGCAACCCCACCTCGAGTTATCTCTGGCGCAATATTATTCCTCACCTCGTCCCCCAGGGGCGCTGCATAGCGCCCGACCTGATCGGCATGGGTCAATCGGACAAACCCCGGCTGGGCTATCGATTTCCTGATCACGCGCGTTATCTCGATGGTTTTATCGATGCGTTGGGACTAAAAAATATCACTCTGGTCATTCATGATTGGGGTTCGGGTCTTGGTTTCTATTATGCCCACCGCAACGAGGCCAACATCAAGGCCATCGCTTTCATGGAAGCAATACTGCGCCCGGCCAAGTGGTCCGACTTCCCCAAAGATTTCAAGATGGGGTTTAAGCTGATGCGCACGCCATTCATCGGCTGGCTGATGATCAGCGTCATGAATATATTCGTGAAACAAATTCTGCCGCAAGCCACCGTGCGCGATTTCAGTGAGGAAGAAAAACGCCGTTATGCCGCACCCTACCCCACCATTTCCAGCCGCCGACCGATACGCCAGTGGCCACGGGAAATCCCTATCGAGGGCACACCGCGCGACGTGCACGATATCGTCCTGGCCTACAACAAGTGGTTACAGAAAATCGATTTACCCATGATGCTGTTTCACGCCACGCCCGGAGGGCTCATTACAGCGAAAGATGTGGCATGGTGCAAAGAACACATGAAGAATCTTGAAACTGTAGACATCGGACAAGGTATCCACTACGTGCAGGAAGACAATCCGCACGCCATTGGCGAGGCGCTAGCCAAGTGGTACACGGGCCTGTGACCGGCACCAGGTTCAGGACGATGACGATGGTGCATCGCCATGATTGAACTCCTGACCGCGGGCACCCCCAACGGATTCAAAGCCTCAGTCATGCTGGAAGAAAGCGGGTTACCCTATACGGTACGCCCCATCGCACTGGTTGAGCGCGAACAGAAGCAGGACTGGTACCAAAAGCTTAATCCCAACGGGCGCATCCCCACCATCATTGATCATGACAATGACGACTTCGTGGTATTCGAGACCGGGGCTATTCTGATGTATCTCGCAGATAAATCTGGCATGTTCCTTCCCATCGACGCAAAGCAACGTTCACGCGTCATCCAATGGCTGATGTTTCAAATGGCAGGAATTGGCCCGATGCAGGGACAAGCCGGTGTATTTTATCGCTATGCACCAACGAAAATTCCTTACGCCATTGAGCGTTATCAAAATGAAACGCGGCGGCTCTATGGCATTCTCGACAAGCAACTCGAGGGACGCGACTACCTGGTGGATGAACTTTCCATCGCTGACTTTGCCACCTACCCCTGGGTCCAGAGTCACGAGTGGGTGGGCATCACACTTGAAGGTTATAAAAATATCCCGCGCTGGCTGGAAACCCTGGGTGCCCGCCCGGGCGTACAGCGGGGCATGGCCGTGCCCCGGAAAGAAACGACTGAAGGTGACTCTGCCGAACAACGGATCAAAGATGTGCAGAAAATTCTGGTATGAATCTGCGTGGAAATTCCAGCATACCCTTCCTTGAGGTGAGCACCTGGTTGTTTTTCTAACTTTCTAATGTACCGCCGGTAGTTTAGTCCGGTCGTAAAATTCCTGCATCAACTCACGAACCGGTTCCGGGTAATTCAGGCGCGACATTTCTGACATCCCTTCTTCAAAGAAACCCGGGGCATCCAGGGGGATCGCCTGAATCAATCCAGGAAACACCACTCGCATCAAGTCCAGATCATTACTACGCGTTGCCACAATACCGCAATTAATATTCAGGATTCGCCACGGCCGGGAGGGATTTGTATTGTCGAGATCGTGCTTGATTTCATCGCTGCAGGCCTGTGCAATCTGGTTCATCACCGTCGCCAGTCTGGAAAGTGAGGCTTTGTCTTGCACCGCATTGGCCAGGCAGGCAAGTCCATTAACGATTGACTGAATATTGGTCAGCATACCCTGGTGAGCAATCACCCAGCGGGCAATCACCAGAGCCACCTGCTCCACATCCTGTTTTTCGGATTCGCGCTGTTGGGATGCCAGTTTAAGTACCAGGTTATCAATGAGCATCAGCCCTTGTTCACCCATATCGGTAATTTCGGCGGGTGCGAGCACCTGGTCGTGTTTGTCTGCGGCGTCAGCGATTTCCAGTACTTGCAACAACGCATCAATAGCGTTCGCCACTTCCGCGCCCGCGTGTTCCTGCCCGCGGCCAAGGCGGCTTTTTAAGATAGAAAGGGTTTTTCTTGCTTCTTCGATAGAATCCAACATGGGTGCCTTCCAGGTTTATACCCGCCTGTTGGCATAGTACTGCCTTGCTTCACGATAATCGACGCTGGAGTCGGCTGTAGTGAAACCATCCACTCAACTGACGTGACCGACTGACGCGAGGCGTCGTGATTACTCCTCAGTCTGGTCGTGCGTGACGAACAGCGTCGCCGTCTCCAGAGATTCGAAGAAGAACACCGGTTTATTTATAATATCCCTGGTGGATTCGAGCACCAGACGAGTGCTGTCACGATAGGCAACAATACAGATGGCAGAAACTGTCTGGTTATCGCGCAGGGAGAACAATACATCGAGATCAATAGCGTAGGAAAATACTTCGTCGAGAATCAGATAGAAACGGCCATCGAGGTACGGATGAATGGCCGTCATCATTTGCTCATGTTTCGCCAGCGTCAGGGTCTCCCCTTCCTCGGTTCGGCTGATAACAAAGTTATCGTGTACCTCGAGTTGCGTGAACCCAAGATCAATATGTTTTGCCACACTGCCCCTCACTGATATCGTTTGTTGTTTCATATTGGGGGTAGCTGCAGATTTCGTACCGGTTGAAAGCATAGTGGTAATATTCACTTTTTGAAGGTCAGCCACGCCTTGAGAAGGCCCTGTTTTGGCTCGGTTGCGCTACCTGAACAGGGTTTGCGGTAATCCGGCCTTATCGCTTTCCTGTCTATCGGCGCCTTCAGCGCCTGGCACCCGGCCCTCGAGCGGCTGGCCATGATCACCTGTTGTCGCGAACCACGGATGTTCATTATTTGTCACCCGACACGACGTACGGTCTACCCAAAAAGGCATGGCTTATGTAACTATCTGGGTTGGTGCCGCTTCAACCCCGCCGCAACACCAATACTTGAGCCGAGAAGGTAGAGAACTGGCAGCGAATCGATAAACAGATAGTTCGAGCAGGACTGGTAAATTGGATACGCAGATATTCCGGGATTGGTGACTATACTGAAGGGGTAGTTAACGGTTTACTCGACATTGCAAAACAATAACCGGATAGGAGGAATGCCATGGCAACCAGAAAAAAGGCCAAAGCAAAAAAAGGCAAGACCAAGATCAAAAAACGTAAGACGAAAGCAAAGAAATCGAGCAAAAAAACGACGAAGCGTAAGGCCAAGAAGAAGAAAGCCAGGACCAAACGCAAGAAGGTAACCAAACGCAAGAAAGGAACCAAGAAGAAGGCTAAAAAGAAGAAGAGTAAGGCTAAAAAGAAACCAAAGAAAAAAGCCAAAAAGAAAACCAGGAAAACGACCAAAAAAAAGGCCAAGAAAAAAGTTAAGAA
>JBGMQT010000021.1:0-2319 GCA_048060695.1 Acidiferrobacterales bacterium | reverse complement strand
AAGAAAAAAACCAAGAAGAAGGTAAAGAAAAAGGCCAAGAAAAAGGCGGTTAAAAAAGCCGCCCGCAAAGCTAAACCCGCGGCGACGGTAAAACCGGCAGCGCCTGCCGCTCCGCAAGAGGAGCGCATCGGTACTGTCACGCACTACTTTTCTCATCTCTCGGTCGCCGTCATTGCACTGGAATCCGGTAGCCTGAAAGAAGGGGATACGATTCACGTCCAGGGCCATACCTCCGATTTCCGTCAACGCGTCGGATCAATGGAGGTGGAACACGTCACGGTATCAGAGGCATATCGAGGACAGTCCTTCGGCCTCAAGGTGACGGGCCACGCTCGTGAACACGATGTGGTGTACAAAGTTCGCAGTTAATCGCTGTTGAAACTGCATTAAAAAGGCCCGCTTTCGCGGGCCTTTTTTTGTCGACTCATCGGGAAAGGACTTGACGCAATTCACCGCCTTCGAACCAATATTATTACAGCAACAGGGTGGGACTTTTTATCCTGGGCAGGTTTACGACTGAACCAACAGTGTGGCGAACCAAACCCAGCTGATCGCAAGGCCAACAACGGCAAAAAGCTGGACATGTCTCTTTAGAATCGTAACAAACAGGAAAAAACATACCAAACCCACAACGATTACGGCTATCGAAAACCACCAGGGTAACATCTGGAATGCCAGCGCCGGAGCCATAAAGATGCTGAAAACGCCCGACAACTTCATAAACGAGTTACCCCGCATCCACTGTTCAATCGCCCAACCCCGGCTCAAGGCAATCTGGTCGTAAACCACCGCAATAAACCCGAAGGAAAATATCTGCGTCAGAATGATGGGGGTAATATCCATTTTTTTGGCTGGCGAACCTGGCTAAGGACGATCCAGAGGTTATTTGTTGTTGTTCATCATGGATTTGAGGTCGGCAAACGGATTAGAGGTGGACGTCGCTCTGTTGTCGCTACCGATCGAGGCACTACCTTGTTCCGCCTCCAACTGCCGCTGGTGTTCGTTATCATGGCAATAAATGCACAACAGTTCCCAGTTACTGCCATCGGCAGGATTGTTGCTGTGATTGTGGTCACGGTGGTGCACGGTTAATTCCTGCAGATTGTCGCGGGTAAACTCGCGGGCGCAGCGGCCGCAAATATGCGGATACATCTTCAGCGCCTGTTCGCGGTAATCTTGTCCGCGTTGTTCACGGGCGCGCCGAGACTCGGTCACCAGCTTATTTAATTTGTCATTTTCCTGTTTCGCCAAACTGCCCTCCACTCCCGAGTCAACAATTAATTACAAAGGCTAATCCCCTCGCCTGGCGAACCAGATGACGTGTCGCGCACCCTTCGATCCATGTGCACGCACACGTTTCTCGTCCACCTCGAAACCCACCTTTGTAAGCCGTTGCAAAAAATCCTGTGCCGGACCGGCTGACCATACTGCCAAAACTCCCTGCGGACGCAATGCCTCGTATGCCGCGCTCAGCCCGTCAAAGCTATAGAGCCAATCGTTACTCCTGTGCGTCAACCCCTCCGGGCCGTTATCCACATCCAGCAAAATGGCATCGTACGTTTCCCGCCCGGCCTTTATGATGCGGGCAACATCGCCCTCGCGCACCTCCACCCGCGGATCTTCGAGCGGATGACCGGTTAGCCGCCCAAGCGGTCCCCGGTTCCAAAGCACCACGGCAGGTACCAATTCAGCTACCACGATCTGCGCCTGGTCGCCGACATGCTGCAGCGCGGCGGCAAGGGTAAAACCCATGCCCAGGCCGCCGATAAGCAAACACGGATTCGGGCTATCCACCAACCGGGCGCAGGTCAATTTCGCCAGCGCATCCTCGGAACCGTGGGCCCGGCTGTTCATGAGCTCACCCTGGCCCATGATTCTGATCGAGAATTCATCGCCGCGTTGGTAGAAGTATAGCTCCCCGCCATTACCTGGTACCTGCGCTCTATCAAGTAAGGCCCAGGGAATCATAATCGCCTCAATTTACTGGTTTCGTGAAGATCCATGATCAAGACTTTGCAAATACAAGGCTTCCACTTTCTCTCTCGCCCAAGGAGTTTTTCGCAGGAATGTCAGGCTGGATTTAATGCTCGGGTCCTTCATGAAACAGTTAATGCGAATCATTCTCCCTAGTTCATCCCATCCATAGCGATCCACCAGATGTGTCAGGACCATCGCCAACGTCACGCCATGCAAGGGATTATTGGGCTGGGAATCGCTCATGTTATCTCCCGATGCGCTTGTTCATCGTAATTAGACTCTGGCCCGAATGGCACTGACGTAAGCTCATAATGAAGAAAGTTCGGCAGTTAGCTCGTCATT
>JBGMQT010000020.1:27005-34029 GCA_048060695.1 Acidiferrobacterales bacterium | reverse complement strand
AGATCACGTTACGGTGCAAATTGTTACCACCATCAGTCGAGGTCCACTCATAACCTATAATGGCGCTGAAGCGACCTGGATCATTGAATTTCTCGGCTATTTCGAGAGAACGCTCCCACACTGAAAGAACAAACTTTTTCTCAGTTAAAACCGCCGGTATTTTCTCACCGGTAATACCCGCGAAGGTTTCAATTATTTCCATGGTAGCCGCCAAGGCTGTGTCGCCACCTTTGTTAATTCTCTCGTTCCAATCCTTGGCCTTGGGATCTTTCATTAAAGCAGGATTGCCTTTCACCACTTCATCCATGGCACCCATGGCATCGGAATGATCAGCCACGACCAGCCAGTCGAGTGGGCGGGATAGCTTAAGGCGTTCGCCTCGGGAGGTTTCTATTTCTTCACCGCGAGCCAGACGATAAGCCTGTTCCGGGCCGAGCGTGACGCCAAATGCGCGGGCATCAAGGGAAAGGTTAGTGTGCAAGTGGCTGTCGCCCCATAAAACTTGCGCCGGATAATTCTTACCTGCGTAGGGTGAGTAGCCAGCTTCTTTCAATGGCTTCTTGCTCTTCTTTATCAAGCCTTTCCTGATATCTTCCTTGTTACCGAGAATGCTGCCGACATAATCGGCATTGACGGCACCCACTATGAAGATGAAGCAACTAACGATAGCTAAACCATACCGGCGAGATTCCTTCATAAAACTGCTCCCTTATTTTAAAAAAAAATGAGATTCTTCAGACAGCCAGATTCGGCCAGGCAAATATTATTTTACGTATAAGAATGCAATGTAATATGCACGACTTAAAATTGCGGATCAACGCCTGAGGTAAAAAGAAGAACCCCCAATAATTGTGGGAATTTATTGCGTCTTATGCTTCCCGGGATTGATATTCCGTCACAAGGCAGGGTTCGATAGCAACAAATTAATTAGGGCTTTTGCAATTTGAAAGTCGCGGTAGCAAAAAAGACTATCACTTACCTGACCCGTTCTGGTGTAACTGGCTAAGTAACATTGCCTGACCGGTTAGCAGGCAATGCAAATTCGATTCCGGCGTTATTTGCCAGTTTTAATATTGCCATCATGATTATCTGACGTTCGGTTTGTTCTGATGTAGAATCGGGTACCTTCAGGAAAAAACGTAGCTCGATACCAAGGCCATAGTTGCCGAAGTCGCTAAAACCCACCTGGATATTTTCTTTATCGACAGAATCGCTCGATTCGAGAATGTTGTTGATTCCGGCGACGAAATCCTCGACCTTTTGGGCGTCAGTATTGTAGTTGAGATGTAGCGTCGTGTGGACACGCCTTCGCTCCCGCAACCCCATATTATCTACAACTGAATTTACTAACTTGTCGCTTGGGATAGACAACAAGGAATTCTGCACAGTGCGAATCCGGGTACTGCGGAATCCGACACTTTCTACCCTTCCTTCCGAGTCACCGACTCTTATCCAGTGCCCGACTCGAAAGGGTTTTTCAAACATAATCAACAGGGAACCCAGCAGGTTTGCAAGACTGTCTTTGGCGGCCAATGCCACCGCGATACCACCAATGCCCAGGCCGGTGATGATTGAATACGCCGGGATACCCAGGTTTTGCGCTCCGACCACCAGAACAGTAACGGCCAGAATGCTGCTCACAAGACGAAGACCTAACCGGACAAGCTGACTATCGATACTGCCCGCCAACAAATTTTGTGACCGCACAATGGTTTCCGCAACAACATTTCCACCTAACCACACGACCCAGGCAAAGATTATTGTGAATGACACCCAGAGGGTCAGACTTAAGGCGGTGAATACTTCCTCACCAACGCGTAAGTTCTCAGCAAGTATATCTATTACTACGAGAATCAATAAAAGCAGGGTGACAAGTCTCGCCAGCTTGGCCCACGGTTTCCGGAGACTGGTGTCACTACCTTTTTCCGACCAGTAGCTAGTCAATTTTTGAACCAGCTTCATTATTGTCATCGCTAACAATAACAACGCTACAATACCGATCCAGCGCCAGACAGGTTGATCCAGAACAATAATTTTTAACCCTGAGGGCAACGCCTCCATCCACTTCAATGGAATTACCCCGCGAAGTCCGGCGCCCCCGTATCGGAAATTGTTATACGCGTTCTTAGCCGCACCGGGTTTGTAGGGCAAGTGTTTTGTGCGCTGATAAAAATCTGGAAGCTGGTCAATAGTTTCTGGTGAGAACAGGTATTCGCCTGCTCTGGAACCCTTTTCAACGCGCACTATGATGATATCAGTTCCGGGGATATTCCAACGCTTGAATTTTGCGGCCTCCATCGCCTTTAAGTCAGGCACGGAGCTGATTTCAGGTAAATCGATTCGACCCAGCACCTCTATGAGTTCCAGCACGCTATCCATTGCCACTTTATCCGCAATTACTTCCGGTACCTTGCTGAGGTTTAATGTTCGTTTAGCGTGTTCGACCAGAGCAAGTGCGGAATCCAGTTTCTGTTTCTCCGAATCCGAAAGGTAAAGCCGCGATGACGTGAAGTAAGAATCACGAACTGCATACCCTGTTGCGTACGCCTCTCGCGCCGAATCCAGAAAACTCTTCAGCGTATTGCGCGGGCTTTTTGTATCAGTCGTCATCAGTGGCTGCAGTCCACCAGCAAACGAAATATTAGCAACTGCAGGAAAGATACTCAGGGATACAAACAGCAATAGTATTATTTTTTTTCTCATAGCCTTATCTCGGCTCTATATTATTTTTAGTGGTGACATTTGATCGCGATCATTTTAACAAGAATTTCCAGCAGTTCTAATCCGGGAAAGGTATCGTATTCCTGATCTTGTTAATCTGCTCAGTTGTTAGATCCGGCACCAGCCCATTTTTGTCGCGTTGTTGCGAGATGGTTTTTTCAGCTGTTTGCTTCGCTGAATCATCTGGTTTCTGAAGGGCAGCCTGGTACTCGATTGATGCAGGAATGGCGATTTCCGATCCCGCGTCACTGATGATCTCCATAATACGTAAATTCAGGTCTTCCGCGACCGCAAGATACTCATTGAAATCAGTTGTATCGACATAGCAATGAATACTGATATCCAGAGAAAATTCGCCGAACCCGCCGAATCGCGCCCTTAGCGGCGCTTCTGCAACTTTGGAATGGGCATAAAGCAACCTCTGAAATTCTATCAATATACGGCGGACCTGGTCAGGTGAAGTATCGGTACGAAGCCTGATTGTTGGATTGAACCGGAAGCTCTTGCGGCCAGTGAGATTCTCGATTTGCATGCTGGAAAATTCAGCGTTTGGCACAATTACCAGGGATTGTTCCAAAGTTCTAAGCTTGGTGGCTCGCAGCCCGATTTCCTCGACGATGCCCACCTGATCTCCAATCCGACAAAGATCGCCAACGCGTACCGGGGCCGAGAGAAACAGTGTCAGCGCACCAATAAAATTTTCAATGGATTTTTGCGTAGCCAGTGCAACGGCAATGCCCCCAATGCCCAGACCTGCCAGAACGGTAGTGACCCTGAAACCGATATTGTCCAGCCAGATAAGCACCGCGAAAAATAAAATCAGGATATTAAGTGTCGCAAATGCGGGGCGAAGCAATACAATCGCATTATCACGGTCCTGCTGCTTGAGCCTGTGTGTCCAGTATTCACGGAAAAGGCCTGCCAGGCGAATTAACATCCACGCACCGACGGCAATAAATATTGTGCTGGCCTCAAAAACAGCACGTGCAGTTAGTGTTGGGTGAATGATATCGAAATTATTACGAGCAATGATGAGGATCAGCAATACGTAAAATGGGCCATTGATGAACCTGGAAAATAGCTCACTGAGTGGATATTGTTTTCGGCGTACAACCCAGCTGGCCGCACGAACAATCGGGAAGGCAATCGCAGCGACAACCGCTACTACAAGAATGAGAAAAACCCACTGCCAAATTGCAAGTCCGAGAAAACTGAACGACGGGACTATTTGCGATAATTTTTCCCCGATTTTTCCATAACCATGCGCCTTATACATTGCCGGAATATATCGCACGGTTCTTTTCGAAAACTTCCAGATGAGTGTGCCATCGTCACGCGGGAGCCGTTGCAGCAGGACATTATATTTTTTATCGCCAGCCTGAATTTGCCCTACCAGATCGTAGTAACTGGATAACCCGTCATCGGGATGCCCCTTTGGATCCGGGCTGAGCAATTCCATGTCAACCCATAAGGCGCGGTCAAGTATGACTTTTAACTGTCTGGCAAGCTCTGGCCCGTCGGATTTGCGATAGCCTCCTGGTGGTTGACGCAAATCCAGATATTCAGCGGCGCGCTTCAAATCATTTTGTTTTACTGCGGCAAAATAACCAGCCACGGCACTGCGTGGCACCCCGCGATCATATTCATCATCGGGGCCCATCTTGACCAGTTTATTCTTCTGCAGTGCCTTGGTCTGTATTTCGCCAGCAGCGGATTCGTCCAGTACGTCCTTTAATTTTGGAGTACCAGACGTTTCCTGTGCGTAACTTATCGCCGGGACTAGTAGCAAGACGCAAACTATCAGCCGCAATATGTTTTGATATCTGATCGGGGATACATTGCTGGATGTCGATCTCATTTATCTGGAATTCCTTCGACTGTTACCAAAGTATTCAAACAACCAACAATATGTCTGGAATATCTCGCCTGTCTTTACACTACACACATACTCTCCGTTACCAAAGCCCGCATCGATTCCCGATTCAGTATTTTGTTGCAGGCAAACCGAATAACTTCTCTGCCTCTACTTGACCGAATAACCCCGTCCTTCAAGACATACCGCGCGTGCTTTGTTAAATTCATTTTTTTCTGACTGCTTTTTCTGTTCCGCTGCTGCTTGCGCCTGCTGTTCGGCTTTTCGTTGCTGTCTTCTTTGCCGTGATCCACCAATTACCGCACCCGCTATCGCCGCATCGCGTGTATCGACGTTGGTGATTTCACCGATAATTGCGCCCTTCGCAGCACCGCGTAAACGCCCGCCTTTTGCACCGCCGGATTTACCGGCTGGAGCCGTATCTTTTTGCGCAGAAGAAGGTTTGGCCGGGTCGTACCCTTTTTGTTGCACCGCCCAGGTGTAACATTCCGTTTCGTCTTTCTTTTGCTGTTCGGCTGATTGGCCCTTCGATGGATAGATTGCCAAACCTGCCAGAGCCGAATTGGTGACCGCAACACTGAAGAGCAATACCAGAAATTTGTATTTGTGCATTGATTTATCCTTGAATTACGACATCTGCTTTATAACATTATTCGGCTCTCACTTGTCCAGTCTTGTCTATTCAGGCAAAAGGTATCTTGCTACAACTATCGCATATCCGATACATTTGTCGCACTGCAGGAACATAGACAACGGTTAACTGATAGCCTTTGAGTGCATCTGCGCTATCCACTGCCAATCAACAAAAACCTCAGTTCCGATATGGACTCTTCCTGGTAGGCACGCGACCAATCTAGTGTAAACTGGCGAAATAATAAGAGATGTCACTACGAGGAGTTACAGAATGCATGCCACCCTTTCGCCTCTGCCCGTGTTTTGTCAGAGGTCCGTCCTCTGCAGATTCCATCGACAGACGGCCGCCATATTGATACTTCTCACCTCATTCACGGCCTATCCGGCTTTCGCGGAACCCCTGGAGGACTATCAGAAACGTTTTGAACTGAGGGCAGGCGGCTTCCAGGTGACCAAAATGGCGACAGAGCTCAGGTTTGGCAGGACCGGGGGGGCGGCCGGCACCAGCATTAGTTTTGAAAACACGCTGGATTTACCCGAGTCGGTACAGGTTGGCAAACTATCAGGTTTTTACCGGATCAACCGCAACCAGCGGATCGATTTTTTCTACTACAAGGTTGATCGAAACAGTGTCGGACCCACGCCAATCGCTTTCAATATAAATGGTGCAGATTTCGCTGTGAATGACATAGTTAGCACAACCGCTAACTCGGATTTTATCAGTGCAATGTGGTCCTATTCTTTCATTAATGACGAAAAATTTGAATTCGGACTGGGGGGCGGTTTGTATCTCAGCAACAAGGATATGATAATCGATAATCAGACCCAATTGGGCAATACCGCAGCGGGCAGCGCGACCACGGGGTTGCCAGTTTTTGGATTTCGTGGTGACTGGAATATTACCCGCAAGTGGCGCATGGGTGTGGAGCAAAACATATTCCTGCTTGATCTCGGAACTCTTCAAGGTGCGTTGTCAAATTTTGAATGGCGCATTGAACACCAGACATTCAAAAACGTAGGGTTTGGTGCAGCTCTTAATTACTTTACGTCTAGTGCTGAGTTATCCGCAAATGGTGTCGATGCCGATATAAATACACGCTATAACGGTCTTTTTGTCTATCTCAAAGGCGCAATTTAGAGGAATACAATTGATATTGAGGAATATTTCCCTCCTGGTTCTATTTATTCTGGTCAGCTTATCCAGTCAGGCCCGATGGTCAGATGCCTTGCCAATTCTGGAGCCAGGTGATGTCACTATTATCAGGGACACCGCCCGCATAAAAATGTCCGGCAAACCGGTTGGCACTATACTGAAATGGAAAAACAAAAAGGGTGGCAGCTCGGGTTCGGTCGAGTTGCTTGATCGTTTTCAACGTGATGGTCGCGAATGCCGGACCAATAAACATATCATCCAACCCAGGACGCAAACCGCCAGTGTTCTTGTCATCACGATCTGCCTGGGAGCCGATGGGGAATGGGATACGTCTCAGGCCAGAACAAAATAAAGGATCGGGCAAGTGTATTCTGAATAAACAGTATCCTACCAACCGTTATTCAGCACAGTTCTGGGTACGGGGAAAACTACATACGATCTCCCCGCCGAATACTATTTCTACACCCAACAACTATTCTCGCCAGGCCCGGCCCATGAATACTTTTCTGCCCTACAATATTTTCAATTCAGAAACTGCATATTCAGACCAAATAATACCTGCCAAGCTGGCATACCTGCACCCTTGTCAGCGACAGAGAATTGGGGTTCCACGAAAACGTTGAATACTGTGTTGCCTTGTTTTA
>JBGMQT010000020.1:22578-26905 GCA_048060695.1 Acidiferrobacterales bacterium | reverse complement strand
GCGACAGAGAATTGGGGTTCCACGAAAACGTTGAATACTGTGTTGCCTTGTTTTATCACCTGACCAATACCGACTCCAATGGGTACGCTGTAACTGTCGTTCTGGAAGTTATACACCCAGATCGGTGCAGCCCGCAGATAAGTACCTCCCCCCAATTGGTACATGCCAAATGGCTGAAAGGCGCCCAGATTGACATCCGGGCGACTGGCTGAACCCGAAAAACTTCCCTGCCACGTCAGCAGATAACCGTACTGGAATTTTGGAGAACTGGCATTAAACAGTACATTGACAAGACCGGCCGACCATTTCTCGCTTCCCAGCGCAGCATTCGTGGCAGAGGGAATGTTTAACTGTGGTCCGATGCCAAAACTGATTGCAGGATTTCCAACATCGATCAGATAAGCGGCGAACAGATTCAAGTCACCAATACCGGTTACTGTATTCCCGCTGGGCGGAACCGGAAAGCTGTTAAACGGCAATGATGCCCGTAATAACCATTTGCTTTCACCAATAGAAAATGGCTTGGCGTAACGTAACCAGAATTGATTAGCGCTATCGTTAGTCTGGGTCAAGTTACCAATATAGTATTGCTGTACATTGAATGCCGTCATATTGGCTAGAGGATTGTTGGCATTTGCTGTGGTATTACCATCTTCCGCCGCCCACGCAGTTTCAATAGAACTGCCCAGAAATAAAGAAATCAGTATCAGGCTTAACCTGAAACGTATGGATATTCCTTTCATTTTTCTACTCCTTTTTCCATTTTATAGTGCGCCAGAATAAATGTTACCACCTGCTCCGGGTTTTTACAGTCGGTAACATGTTAATAAATATTGACACTGAATATATTTAAGATGGCACGTTCTGCCCGGCCTCGCTTGGGCGCTATTATTTTCACTGACAATTTGCATGGTTTAATCCGGGTGAATATAAGTTTATATTCAACTCTCGAAACAATCTCGAATAAGTAATAACCAGGAGCAGCAATGAATAAATTTCTACGTACTATTTTTCTCTCTCTGACAGGTCTATATCTTGCCACATTCGGTAGTTATGCAACTGCAGGGGAAGGAGTTGATGTTGCTAATGTTATGCAAATGCAGCGTGGGCAATTACAGGCCGATCGCAAAGTGATTGTCGCACAATCAATGAGGCTAACGTCAACTCAGGGTGAAAAGTTCTGGACCTTGTATGACAAGTATGCCGTTGAGCGCAAGAAGAATGGCGACAAGATGCAGAAGCTCGTACTTCAATATGCCAAACACTATCCGGAAGTTCCGGATGCGGTTGCTTCAAAAATCATGGGTGACTGGCTCGCAATCGAAAGTCGGGATCTCAAGCTGAAGAAGAAATATGTAACGAGATTCAGGGAGATCCTGAAACCACAGCAACTGGTCCGTTATTTCCAGACCGAGAACAAGCTGGACGCAATTGTTAATTTCGGGCTGGCTGCCGAAATTCCATTGATGGAGAAGAAGTAGCTGTCAACGATATTCGATCATCCAAACAGTAAAAAGGGGCAAGGAATATTCCTTGCCCCTTTTTTACCCGATCAATGCATCCAAATTTCTAATTTCAGGTTTTTATTGTCCGTCAAACCTGCTTTGACAGTTCGAAATTCTATTTCAGTCCCACATCCTTTAATGCCGCATTACAGCGCTTGCTAATCTTCTTCGACTTCTTATCGAGACATTGCAATAAACGACCCTCGCCGGGAGCAATGGAAGAGCAGTATTTGTCCAGATCCGCGTCACATTCGCTGGCCACATAGACCATTGTGGAAACAAAACGCTCCAGTTGCGCTGCGGCATCATAAAGAGCGTAGTCGCACCGGCCGGAGAGTTTGTCCTCATTGGCATAGAGACAGGCCAGTACCCGCCCCTCACCGGGAGTGACCTTGTCACAGTATTTTTTCAACTCAACTTTACATCCCCTGGTAACCGTCTCGACCAGCTGTTCAACGGCCGATGTTGTGCCTGCCAGCATAAAGAAGACAAACAACGATAGTAATAATCTGGTGGAAAGTTTTTTCATCAGTAGCTCCTTGCTTGAGATATTGGGGTTATACCAATTTACTTTTTGTGGTTATTTTTTGCAGATAGGAATCAGCAATATTGCAAACTAACACCAGCCCAGTATTGGCTCAATTGAAATCCGTTAACGGAGAAGAATTAATCAATGGTGACCCCGATCTTCCAGATAGCAAAAAAGGCCGGGGATACCCATACTTATTTTACTGTTCCAGCGGGTCGATTCAGTCAGCCACTAAAATGCTCGTAACCTGAACGCGGCACCTGATATAAGTGGTGTTCCTGGTCGTACACACGTAATCCGGTTTCTTTCTCAACCCGACCTATTTCCGCGATACCACAGTCCCAGTCAGCGGCCATGTCCTTAAGCCGACCAACGTGATCGGGCGATACCGTAAAACAGAGCTCATAGTCGTCACCGCCTGACAAAGCCGGATCCCAACCGACGTCATCAAAAATATCCCGATAGGAATCAGAAATCGGCACTGCTGCCAGGCGAACACTCGCCCCCGTCCCGCTCGAATCAAGCACGTGTCCCAGGTCCGCTACCAAACCATCAGAGACATCAATCATGGCACTGGCAATATCACGGACCGCGAAACCCTCCTGAACGCGTGGAGTCGGGTAATCAAGCCGTTGCGAGAAATACCGCTGATACTCTGGATTAAAATCCAGCTTTTTGATCTTGCCAATCAGTCCCAGAGCGGCATCGCCAAGGTGCCCGGTAACGAAAATAAGATCCCCGGCGTTGGCGCCAGAACGCAGTACCGCAGTACCGGCAGGAACAAAACCACAGGCCTGAATACCAATGCTCATCGGGCCTTCAACTGTATCGCCACCTACCAGCGTGATGCCGCAGGCATCCGCCAGACTCAGTAAACCTTTTGAAAATTCCTGCAACCATGGGTCGCGGGCTTCCGGCAGGCAAAGAGTCATTGTAAACCAGGCTGGAGTGGCGCCCATGGCAGCAAGATCGCTGAGGTTGACTGCCAGTGCCTTGTACCCGATTGCGTGCGCAGGTGTGTCTTCAGGAAAGTGGATACCCGCCACAAGAAGGTCAGTAGTAAGAACAAGTTCGTGGTCGTCGGGAGTAGTGCAAACTGCAGCATCGTCACCAATGCCAAGCACAACATCATTGCGCTTTTTAGGTTGAACGAAGAATTGCTCAATCAAGTCGAATTCATTCAAGATGTATTTCGCGAACGCAATTTTTCTGCGCTGATTTCGGTTGCACGAAGATCAGCAGCGACTTTGTCGAGAATAGCATTGACATACTTGTGGCCGTGTTCGGCGCCAAATACTTTAGACAGCTCCACGGCTTCATTGAGAACAACTTTGTAGGGAATTTCCGGGTGGAACTCGAATTCGTAAGCGCCGATGCGCAATATGGCACGTTCTACCGGATCAACCTCTTCGATAGTGCGATCGAGATGAGGGATAATGTGGTCATCCAGTTCGTGAACACGCAATGGAACCTCGCGCACCAGGTAGTGAAAATAATCGATATCCACGTCGGCCATTTCATGATCACCAAGATAGTGGTCTTCGATACGGGCGGGCGCATCGTGGGTCATCTCCCACTGATAGATCGCCTGTACCGCTGCGCGCCTTGCTTTGTGACGACTGCCTCCGCTCACGATGCCCTCCTCCAGACATGGATGCTGAACACCTGATATTGATTGTACGCCCTTATTGGCTGCCAATCTCTTTTAATACATTTACCATTTCGAGTGCGGCCATTGCAGCCTCGGCCCCTTTATTGCCAGCTTTGGTGCCAGAACGCTCAATGGCCTGCTCGATGGTATCCACCGTCAGCACACCAAACCCGACCGGGATGCCAAATTCCAGGCTGATCTGGGCCAGACCTCTGGAGCACTCACCGGCCACAAAATCAAAATGAGGGGTGGCGCCACGAATTACCGCACCCACGGCGACGATAGCGTCATAGTTTCCACTAGCAGCCATTTTTTTTGTGGCAAGGGGAATTTCATGAGCGCCGGGCACACGTACGACTTCAATATTGCCAGCATCGGCACCATGACGAACCAGTGCATCGATGGCACCACTCAATAACGGCTCGCCGACGAAGCTGTTGAACCTTGCTAACACGATTCCAAAACGGGCACCGCGTACCTGAAGATCGCCGTCAATAGTCTTTATATCCGTCATCCTGATATCTTCTTTTTAGAATTTATATCAGCCACATCGTCAATGTACTCAACGATCTCCAGGCCAAAGCCTGACATCGCCGGTACTTTCAATTTGTGACCCATCACCCGCATCTTGCGCACACCCAG
>JBGMQT010000020.1:0-22478 GCA_048060695.1 Acidiferrobacterales bacterium | reverse complement strand
ACATCGCCGGTACTTTCAATTTGTGACCCATCACCCGCATCTTGCGCACACCCAGGTCCGCCAGGATCTGGCTGCCAAGTCCATAGGTGCGTAATTCCTTACGCTCACCCGCCACTTTGGGCAATTCCAGGCCCGCGGACTCCTTTCTGAAATGATCAATGCGTGCCGCCAGATCTGTCACGGTTTCTTCCTCGCGCAACAGCACCACGACACCCGAACCCTCCCGTTCCACGTGGGCCAGGGCCGCCTGCAGAGAATAACTTCCCGGACGATGCGCGTCAGTGAACAAGTCCAGCAGACTTTCCTGCACATGCACGCGAACCAGAACCGGTTTATCTTTTTTTATTTCACCCTTGATCAATGCCAGGTGCATGTCGCCATGAATACCATCATGATAGGCGATCACGCAGAATTCACCGTAAGGTGTGGGCACGGTGCCTTCTGATATCCGCTCGACGGTGGATTCGTTCTCCAGCCGATAACGAATCAGGTCCGCAATAGTACCGATCTTGAGATTATGCTTTTTGGAAAATTCCATTAACTCCGGCAACCGCGCCATGGTGCCGTCTTCATTCATGATCTCGCAAATCACGCTGGCCGGCTCGGCACCGGCGAGTCGGGCCAGATCGACACCGGCCTCGGTATGACCCGCGCGAGTCAGCACACCGCCGTGTTGGGCCATGATAGGGAATATGTGACCCGGCATCACAATATCACTCGGTTTGGCATCCTTCTTAACGGCTGCCTGAATGGTAGTGGCACGATCCGCTGCCGAAATGCCGGTGGTAACGCCCTCGGCAGCTTCGATTGACAACGTGAAGTTTGTGGTGTGTTTGTAGTGGGTATCGCCTACCATGAGGCCCAGGCTGAGTTGACGGCAACGCCCTGCAGTCAGTGTCAGGCAAACCAGTCCGCGTCCATACCGGGTCATGAAATTAATATCTTTCGGCCGTGCGTGCTCCGCCACCATCACCAGATCGCCCTCGTTTTCGCGATCTTCATCGTCCATCAGGACGACCATGCGCCCCTGACGCATTTCTTCAATTATGTCTGTTGCTGAGCTGATTTCCATTTTCGATTGCGTATTCAAGACGGAGGTTGGATAATACTCTTAAAGACAAGCCAACACCCCCATATCTAAAGGGTTGCCGAGTCTACCAGCGATAATCCGAGGATTCAAAATGCAAATACTTCTGCCATAGGCTAGTATTCAAATAATTCGGCTCTTTATAACCTTTTCAATCATATGTTTTCCTCAACTATCAAATCGCAATTTCTCACACTGATTCTGGTATTTTTCTCACTGTTACTGAGCTCGTGTGCAAGTGGCCCCTATCAAATAAACCTGATGCCGGCACCGAAAATCTATGACAATGGACTGGACCCGTTCGGAGACAAACGTTCTAAGGTTGACGGTATTCTTTATGCCACAGATCGCGAACCCGCCGAAATCGATGACAAGCAATCTTTTTATGCAAACGAACGTGGCCGTGTCTTGCGCCTTGGTATAGGCGATATTTCTTTCGATAAGGGAGGAGTCGACTGGGAGGAAGCGAGAAGAGTTTCTTTGCTGAAAAACCGAAGTCGTGACTACCCCCTAAAGCTGACCAACATCAATGAATTTGGCGTGCTGGAGAGCAGCGAGGGTTATATTTCCAAATATGCACAAAACGGCAACCGGCCAAAATCCGGAGATGCAGAATTTGCCAACAGAGTTAACAAGATATTGGCAAGATCGGATAAAAAAGATATCTACCTATATGTACACGGCTTCAAGGTTATATTTGACAATCCGTTACTTGTTGGCATGGAGTTATGGCACTTTCTCGGTTATGACGGCGCCTTCATCGCCTATGCGTGGCCATCCACACCCAGCAAATGGGCGTACCTTAAAGATCTGGAGACGACAGAATTCTCCGCCCGTAATTTGCGATTATTAATCGAGTTTTTGTCAAAGAATACCAGGGCCAGGCAGATCCATATAGTTGGTTACAGTGCCGGAACACGCGTTGTTATCGGCGCCCTGGCCCAACTGGCTCTGATAAATAAGGGAAAAAACAAAGCGCAGATACACAAGAAACTGCGCATTGGTAATGTAATTCTGGTAGGTAGTGACGCGGATACAAATGTATTCAGTGGTTATCTCGAAGACGGGTTGCTCAACGTTCAGAAATCACTCACAATTTATATGTCAGATACAGACAAGGCTCTGGGTCTATCCAACTTCCTGTTCGCACGGCGCCGGTTGGGACAGGCTTTCAATGTGGACGAAACGTCACCAGCGGTAATCAATTTGCTCCAGCGCATACCTGACTTACACTTGATTGACGTCAGCAATGCGGAGAATGCTTCCGCGGGCAATGGTCACGCCTACTTCAGAAACAGTCCCTGGGTAAGCAGCGATATCCTGATGACGCTGAAATATGAATTGCCCCCGGGTGAAAGAGGAATTTACCGCAAGGATGATTCACCATTGTGGCAGTTTCCCGAGGACTATCTTATTCAGCTGAAAGAGGATTTAAAAGAGCTTTTGCCTGGATATTCTGAAGCTCTGAAGAAATAGTGACTCAATCCGGATTGATCGCGATACTTGAACGAGCTTTCCTGTACTCCGGGCCCAACTGAAACTAATAAAAAATGTCCAGTATCAAAACATTATGAGTTGGGTTTATCTGTTAATCGCGGGTGTGTTTGAAATTGGCTGGCCGGTTGGACTTAAAGTTGCCCAGTCACCGGAAAACAGGGCAACAGGAATTCTGGTGGCAGTAGTTACAATGTCGTTGAGTGGTTTCTTCCTGTGGCTGGCACAACGCGTTATTCCAATCGGAACCGCGTACGCGGTGTGGACCGGTATCGGGGCCGCCGGGACTTTTTTCGTTGGAGTCTGGTTTTTCGGGGATGCGACAAATTTAATGCGCTATTTTGGTGTGTTGTTAATTATTTCTGGTGTTATCACACTGAAACTATCGCACGGTTAAATGGAGCAAGGCATCGGCCTGCCAGAGCAGGCCACCTGATAGTTAAACCCGATTTGCGATTGTCATCACTTGTAGACGGGGAAAAGATTCCGGGGCATACGCATAAAAATTGGCCGGCAATATATGAGGCTAGTGCGGCACTTTCCCGGTACAGGCTTATTTACGAGAAATTTTCAGCAATATTGAGTACTGTATGGGCATTGTCTTAATCACATATTCTCGGAGGCTAGATGAGAACCAGACTAAAGAAACACAATCTCTTGATGTCATCGTTCTCCATAATGATTGCCCTGCTTGTTTCGTTTGGCACAGTAGAAGCCAGGCCCGGCAATTCGTATGGAGACGGGCTCGATAAAAAACGGGACGAGGTCGTTAACCTGTTTCGTTCTCGTACCGACCCAAAGATAAAGGGAGTTACCTGGGCCGAATATGACAATTTACTGGTAGGAGTAGTAATGGATGGCACTTCCCATAAAGATATAGCAGAATATATGTGCCAGGTAGTAATTGACTATGGTTTTAGTGGTAAGCAGATTACAGTGCAGGTAGTAGATATTAACGAGCTACTCAAGACACAGGGAGGATGGGTGTATCTGGCAACCGCTAAATGTAAATAGATTCTGCTTGTTGTTTGGCGTCAGGTCACCTCTCAAATGATATTGGCCAGGTTCAAATAGCTTCACGTTGCACTGCCAATATCTGTCGCTACAAATTGTGGTCAGTCATTCCTGCTGGTTAACAGTGTGATTTAATTTACGTATCCCTGGCGCTTGAGTAACTCCAGCGTAATGCTGTCCGGTTCTATGCTGCCGTGTTTCGATATCAGGCGCTCAAGATAACGAGCGATAACATCCACCTCCAGATTTACCCGACGACCGGATTCGAAATCACTCATTGTTGTATGATTCAGCGTATGTGGAACAATATTCAGATCAAAACAATTTTCATCCACTGAATTTACTGTCAGGCTTATGCCGTCAACACAGATTGACCCCTTTCTGGCGATATAACGTGTCAATTCCGCAGGTGCGCGCAATTCAAGACGAATGGAACGGGCCTCTCTGGATCTTGAGACAACTTCACCCACACCGTCGATATGACCGCTGACCATGTGGCCGCCCAGTCGCGAACTGGGCATAAGCGCCTTTTCAAGATTGACGCGATCACCCCTGGTCAGATCGCCAAGTGTGGTATGGGCCAGCGTTTCGCCTGAAACGTCCGCAACAAAACTGCTGTCGCTGAATTCAACTGCTGTCAGACATACGCCGCTGACAGCAATGCTGTCGCCTGTTTTTACATCCGACATATCCAGCTTCCCGATATCAATATGCAGACGCTTGTCCCCACCTTTGGATTCCGTAGATGATATCTCTCCGACGGCTTCGATGATTCCTGTGAACATGCTACGTCCTGTTAATCATGGGTCTTGTACACCGGAGTTGCAGTAATACGCCAATCATCGCCCACGGCAGTAACATCTTTTATCTGCATTGATATACGATTCGCCATTTTCTCGATCGCTGGCAGGTTGAACATGCCGCGCGCATTATTTCCCATAATATGAGGAGACAGATAGATGATTAGTTCGTCTACCAAACCAGCATCAAGCAGGCCGCCAGAAAGCTCGCTGCCCGCCTCGACCAATATTTCGTTTACGTGCTGCTCTGCCAGGTGCTGAAGCAAGGCTGACAAATCGACCCTGCCCACGCTGCCAGGCAAACACAATACCTCGGCACCCGCTTTTACAAATTTTGCCACTCGATCGGCATCCCCGCTCGCTGTCACTATCAGGGTATCTCCTTCCAGCGACAATATTCTTGCTGTTTCCGGGGTGCTGAGAACACTGTCAACCACCACCCGCAGTGGTTGTCGGCCAATATCCAGGTCGCGAACATTCAGCGAAGGATCATCTGCCAACACAGTACCGCTACCGGTAAGTATGGCTGAACTCTGCGCGCGCAATCGCTGCACATCGGCGCGTGCCGCCTCGCCACTAATCCACTTACTTTCACCACTGGCCATGGCCGTTCGTCCATCGAGACTAATGGCCTGTTTTAATCGAACATAGGGACGCTGACTCTGCATGCGTTTAATGAAACCTGGATTTAACGCTTCGGCTTCCGGCTGCAATAATCCAACGGAGGTTTTAATTCCCGCTTTCGCCAACGTCTGCAGACCCTGTCCATTTACCTCTGGATTGGGATCCGTCATTGCCACCACCACTTCGCTGATTCCGGCCTGAATCAGGGCATCAGTGCACGGGGGTGTTCGGCCCTGGTGGCAGCACGGCTCGAGGCTAATGTAGGCGGTCGCACCGCGAGCTTTTTCACCCGCTTCCTGTACGGCATAAATCTCCGCATGGGGCTCTCCCGTTTTCTGGTGCCAGCCCTCGCCCACAATCTCGCCGTTTTTTACCAGCACGCATCCAACACGTGGGTTCGGGTGAGTGGTATACAGACCTTTGCGCGCAAGCCGGAGAGCACGCGTCATAATTTCGACGTCGGTGATGCTAAACGATATCACTTCTTTTTGCTGTCGAGGATCAACTTGAGCTGTTTGCGACGGGTCTCGGCACTGGGTTCACTACGCAGGCGTTTCACTTCATCACTGAAGGCATCGATATCAGAAAAGCTGCGGTAAACGCTGGCAAATCGTACATAGGCAACAGCATCCAACTCCTGTAACTCGT
This sequence comes from Acidiferrobacterales bacterium, assembly GCA_048060695.1. Classification (GTDB taxonomy): domain Bacteria; phylum Pseudomonadota; class Gammaproteobacteria; order Acidiferrobacterales; family JAJDNE01; genus JAZFSZ01. Next base: position 16,811 of record JBGMQT010000020.1, on the reverse strand, counting down.
TCATCACCCATTCCCCGAGTTGGCGTGCGCTAACTTCGCGCTCGCCGATAGAGATTAGCCTATGACGTAACCTGCCAATGGCAGCTTCCATCGCCTCGGCATCCACAGGACGTTTCTCCAGGGCACGCTTTATACCGGCGCGCAACTTGTCTTCGCTAAACGCTTCGCGACGGCCATCCGATTTTACCAATTGCGGCATGCGCAGTTGCGCGTTCTCATAGGTCGTAAATCGCTCGCCACATATTGTGCACTCACGACGACGGCGCACGGAACTACCGTCATCGGCAATACGTGAGTCAACGACCTTGGTGTCTTCAGCGCTGCAAAATGGGCAATACATTGTCGGGTGCGACCCTCAAAAGTGGTGTCAGTATTGATACACGGGCAAACGTTGACATATATCCAGTACTTTTTGCTTAACACTGTCGCGAATGGAGATGTCGTCCATATTATCCAGCACATCGCACATCCAGCCTGCCAACGCACGGGCATCTTCTTCGTTGAACCCACGCGTGGTAATGGCCGGTGTACCAATGCGAATACCGCTGGTGACAAATGGTGATTGCGGGTCATTGGGCACGGCATTTTTATTCACGGTGATATTGGCCTGCCCCAGTGCCGCTTCGGCATCTTTCCCTGTCATGCCCTTGTCGATGAGATCAATCAACAACAAGTGATTGTCGGTGCCACCGGAAACAATATTATAACCACGACTGATTAACACCTCCGACATGGCGCGCGCATTGGTCAACACCTGTTTCTGGTATTCATTGAATTCCGGTTCCAGCGCTTCCTTAAACGCCACCGCCTTGGCCGCAATCACGTGCATCAAAGGGCCGCCCTGGGTACCGGGAAAAACACGCGAGTTTAATTTCTTCTCCAGTTCCGGATTACTCCTGGCCAGGATGATTCCGCCCCGGGGACCGCGCAGGGTTTTATGGGTAGTTGATGTCGTTACATCTGCGATCTGCACCGGACTGGGATAAATACCGGCGGCGATCAGACCGGCAACATGGGCCATGTCAACGAACAGGTAAGCACCAATAGAATCTGCGATGTCACGGAAACGCTGCCAGTCAACCACGCGGGAATAGGCACTAAAACCGGCGACAATTATTTTCGGTTTGTGTTCCTTTGCCAGGGCTTCAACCTGGGCATAGTCGATCTCGCCGGTAGACTCATCCAGACCATACTGAATGGCATTAAAAATGAAACCGGAAAAATTAATCCTGGCACCGTGAGTCAGATGGCCACCATGGGCCAGGCTCATACCAAGAATAGTGTCACCGGGCTCGCACAGGGCAAGATACACCGCCGCATTGGCCTGGGAACCGGAATGCGGTTGCACATTGGCATAATCCGCACCAAAGAGTTTCTTTACACGAGTGATGGCCAGCTGTTCTGCCACGTCCACGTGCTCGCAACCACCGTAATAGCGCTTGCCGGGATAACCTTCAGCATATTTATTGGTCATTACCGATCCCTGTGCCTCCATGACACGCGGGCTGGCATAATTCTCCGAGGCGATCAGCTCGATATGCTCTTCTTGACGTTGTTCTTCCGCCCTGATGGCAGCTTTGAGCTCGTCATCAAATCCTGCGATGGCCTGGTCTTTGCTGTACATGGGTGCTGACTTCTCCTGAACACAGGCGCCGCACGGGCGCCCAGTAGTGTGCGCTCAGGCTGCAAAACCACAAGGGCTTGTGGTTTTGCAGCCTGAGTCCTGAAAAAGGCGCTAGGATAGCTGATTCCGGAACGGATTGCGCGGCCTGAATACCCCGCCAATCACGAGATCTGCAGCCCACCAGGCCGCGCCAGGTCCAAAGAAAAACCCGCCGCCGAATACACGGGGCGGGCTTCCGGGCCGGGTCCTGAAATATCAGCTGGGGAAGACGTCGAGGACCTTATCCATGTCGGTAATGACAACCCATTCGGTCGCACCAGAGTCCAACAGCTTTTTCTGCCAGGCTTCCATGCGGCGCTTATAACGGCGTGGGTCAACATTATCCGAGCGCAACTTGGCAATGTTGATGACAACAAAACGAATACCTTTCACGTCGTAATCGAAATTGCGCACCGTGCCCTTGCCAAGCTCCTGCTTCATGTCAGAGAAAATGACAATGGTTTGCTTGCTCGCTTTTGTTTCTCTGAGAAATTCTGTGGCAAGGATCAGCGCACCTGAGATATCGGTGTAGGCACTGCCGCGAACGCGGCGAATTTTACGCACGAAGCGATCAACCTTCGCGGCGAAATCCTTCTTTTGCGCATTGGCCTTGGAGGGCACATTTTCGAGTGTCACCTTGGCAACGATGTTCTTCTCCGTATAACTGCGGCTATTGATGCGCGCCAGCGCCAACGTATCACCGGGGTTAGCGGTAATCAGGAGATACTTCAGTACGTCTCTCGCCTTGTCGGACTGCCGCGCATAAGTGCCGGACACATCAACCACCATGTACATAGCATGCCTGCCGTTACCACCACCGCAGCTGCTGATACTCAGCGCGGCGAGAACAACAAGCATGAGTGCACTAATTCTTTTTACCATCAAAATTCTCCCGTAGCGGAACGCTCACCCGATTTACGTTTGGGAAAAGAAGTAACCCCTCCGCGGTCCTTGATACGGCGTTCACTGCCAGAACCCTTACGCACAAGACGCTCTATCACAAGTGGAATAAAAATAACTACATCGTACAGATTCACCAGCAAGTGCACAGCATTTCGCACGATATTGCTTGATATGCGCAGCACGAAACCAAGACTACGGATGAGCAGAACAAGCAATACGCCCGTCACCGTACGCGCCGAGGTCATGAAAGACTCAAATGGAATGGCAATAAAGGCAAGTGCCCACGGAAGCATGAAACCCAGCACCATTTGCCCCACCATCGGAATATTGCCAATACCGCCGCCAGGCTTGGCTACCGCTGCCGCACTCTGGCCGGTGATCAACGCCTTTGTGGCCGCCACTTTATCAGCCAATATGAGATCACGCATAAAGGCCAGCGCTGCCTCTACCGAAGCGAGGAAAAACAGGAATATTACCGAGGCCCAAACAATGCGCCGCAGTGCCTTTGCGCTCAGGCCACCCATTTTCGGGAACAAATGTGTCATTCCCAAGGCCTCCATCAAAAATACACCCATGACAATCTCGATGAAAATGATCACGAGCGCCGCGACATCGGCTGTGCGCAGGCCTGCGGCCACCAGCTGATTGTCCACCATTTCGGACAACGGCAATGAAATCAGCTTGGAGTTAATGTAGGCACCAAAACCAACAAGTCCCACCAGTAAGGAGTCGATTATAAACTGGCGCGAGGCCGAAGCCTGTAACATATGTACTGCCTGGTCAGTTTTCTTGTTTATCTGCTCAAACTTATCCATGTGATCGTCAATTCGGTGGCTCGTATCCTCCAACCCACTGATGTTACGGTCTACCTGGGTAAGCGTCTGGTTCAATGATCGCCAGAAAGGAGAAAAACCTTTTAAAATCCTGTGGCGATCATTATAAGCACTGCGATATTCGGCCAACGATTTGGCAGCAATTTTTTCTATTGAGTTGGAAATGTCTTCTAGAATTTTTTCGACTAACCCATTTGACGGTGCAATATCAGCCACCGCTTTTACTGCACCGGCCCATTCGGGCGAGGGCGGCGGTACTTCACCACATCTCTGGTAGTCTTCCTCGATTTTGGTGATTTCATCGACGAGTTTCTTTTGCAATTTCGGGTAACCATGCAAATCGCGCTGGACAATACCGGCGATGCGCTCGAACTCACGCTCGGTAATATGTTTCAACTCGTCATGACCATGGGCCAATATCACCGACCTGTTGCGTGCGCGCATCTCGTCGGCAGTCCTGAACAGCCAGCGCGCCCCGAGACGCAGGGGACCCGCCAATGTACGCGTTAGCGCATGCAAAACACCGTGCATTGCAGTGCGTCCGCCATACATAAAAATAATCAGGACCGTTCCCAGAATCAACAGTGAAGCGCCTTGATTACCGGGAACCACCACCCACCAGTCACCAGCCATTATTACCCTCCCAGGGAAATTTAGGTATTACTTGAATTGTCAGTATAGCTCATAGCACGGTGAGTCCAGCGAGCTCAACAGAGGGCCGACGAAACCCTGTGGATGCTGGATAACTGGTGAAAAAGCTCTGCATCAGGAGATTTCGGAAGATCCAGATTTACCCTGCGTCTCAGAGCATGCTGTCGTGGTCGGCGGCCTCTTTCTTCACCGGTAGCAGATCCTCGCGTGATACGCCCATTGCCAACACCGTCGGTGTGGCGACGTAGATCGACGAATAGGTACCGATGACGATACCGACCATGAGTGCAATGGAAAAACCGCGAATAATCTCGCCACCGAGAACGAATAGCGCCAATACCGTTAGCAAGGTCGTGGTCGAAGTAATAATGGTACGCGACAGTGTCTGATTGATGGACACATTCATGATTTCCGGAGTGGTGGCTTTACGCATCTTGCGAAAATTCTCGCGAATTCGATCGAATACGACGATGGTATCGTTAAGCGAATAACCCAATACGGCAAGTATTGCCGCAAGCACCGACAACGAGAATTCCAGTTGCAGTAGCGAGAAGAATCCGAAGGTCAATATAACGTCGTGGCTAATAGCGATAATGGCGCCAACAGCAAAACGCCATTCAAACCGGAACATGACGTACACCAGAACCGCGATCAGTGTATAGAGCATGGCCAGCCCGCCCTGCTCAGTAAGCTCCTCGCCTACCTGGGGTCCGACAAACTCGACCCGCCGGACCTGAATTTTACAATCGACAATCTTATTTCCGATTCCGGCGCATTGCTGCGCCTTGCCCGGGCGGCTGGTCACCAGCTGCTCGTTCTCATTCTGGCGCAGGATATCGACAACCTGGTTGCTTAACGAGGACTTACTGTCCTTGTCCACAGGTATACGCACCATCACATCGCGTGAGGTACCAAAGTGCTGGACCACGGTATCAGCAAGCCCGGCATCGGCAAGTTGTTTACGGATGGGTGCAACCTGAACTGGCTCGGCATAATGTAACTCCACCAATGTTCCACCGGTAAAATCGAGACCGAAATTCAGACCTCGTGTAAATAGAATAAATAACGTTGCGATAACCAGCACAACAGACAATGCGACTGGAATACGGCGGGTACCGATAAAATCAATATTCGTTTGCTTATTAAATATTTGCATGACGAGAGACTAGATTGGCAACGACTTCAGACGTCGCCTGCCAAAATAAAGATTGACGATGCCACGAGTCATTAGTATTGCAGTGAACATGGAGGTCAGAATACCGATGCTCAGGGTAATGGCGAATCCCTTGATAGGACCGGTACCAAAGTTGAAAAGCATAATCGCCGCAATCAGTGTGGTGATATTGGCATCGGCAATGGTGCCCAGGGCTTTGCCGTACCCGGCATGAATCGCCGCCTGTGGCGTGACGCCGTTGCGTAATTCTTCGCGAATGCGTTCATATATGAGTACATTGGCATCCACCGCCATGCCCACCGTCAACAAAATGCCGGCGACGCCGGGTAGCGTCAGGGTGGCCTGGAACAGGGATAGCACAGAAATGATCAGAACCAGATTGACCACCAAAGCAACATTGGCGATACCACCGAATACGCGGTAATAGACGGCCATGAAAATCATCACGCCAATAAAACCGATCAGTATTGACTGAAACCCCTGACTAATATTGTCTGCGCCCAGGCTGGGGCCAATGGTACGTTCTTCAATAATGGATATGGGCGCAGCAAGCGCACCAGCACGAAGCAGTAAGGAAATATCGTTGGCTTCTTCCATGCTGTCCAGACCTTCGATCTGGTAGCGCTTGCCCAGCTGAGAACGAATCACAGGGGCAGTAATTACTTCTTCGATACGTTCCTTGATTCTCACTGGTTGACCATTTTCATCGAGCACCGGATTACCCTGATCATCGAGCTTGATTCTGGAGCGATCTTCGATATAGATCACGGCCATACGTTTGTTGATATTCTGACCGGTGACACGCTGGTTGATTTCAGCGCCACGGGAATCCAGTGTAATAGAGACGATGGGTGAACTGCTGCGCGAATCAAATCCAGGTGCCGCGTCAATGATGTTGTCGCCGGAATAAATAAGGCGATTCTTGATCAGAATCGGTCGGCCGTCACGATATTTGTAAATTCGTGAACCGGGCGGGATGCGACCAGCCAATGCCGATTGCACATCGTTTTGTTCGTCCACCAATTTGATATCCAGAGTCGCTGTGCGCCCAAGAATTTCTTTTGCCTTGGCAGTATCCTGCACGCCCGGTAACTGCACTACGATACGCTCATTCCCCTGCTGCTGAATAATAGGCTCGGCAACACCGAGCTCGTTCACGCGATTGCGTAAGGAAGTCATGTTCTGCTCGAGGGCGAATTTGTTTTTTTCCCGTAGCGCCTCTTCACTTAATCCGACAACCAGATCAAAACTGCGGTCACCTAACACTTCGGCAAGACTCAACTCGGAAAATTTGTCACGGATCAGATCATTGGCTTTCTGTCGCTCACCTTCTTTTCTGAAGCGCAAACGTAATCCGCCGCCGCCGCGACGACTCACGGTTAAATATCGGATCTTTTCCTTGCGCATCAGGGTGCGCAACTCGCTGGAATAACTTTCTTCAGCCTTGTCGAGTACGGCCTCTATATCCATTTGCAAAAGAAAATGCACGCCACCGCGCAAATCCAGGCCCAGGTACATGGGTTTGCCGTTGATCGCAGCCAGCCAATCCGGTGTCGCCGGCAGCAGATTTAACGCCACAGTAAAGTTATCGCCGAGTTCGCGCTGCACCAGATCACGCGCTCGCAATTGTATTTCGGTGTCGCTGAATCGTACCTTGATGCCCTGATCATCCAGCGTCACAGAACGATAGTCGAGCTGCTTTTGCCCCAGAAACCCCTTAACACGTTCCAGCGTACCGGCATCAATGTTCTGGGAACGGGAAGCCGATATCTGAATTGCCGGATCATTGCCAAAAAGATTTGGCAGGGCATAGACAAACCCGACCAGTACGACGGTCAGGATCAGTAGATACTTCCACAGGGGATACCTATTCATAATTCAGGCATAACAAACGTCGGGGTTAAGCAGACTTGATCGTTCCTTTAGGCAAGACAGACGCGACCGCACTACGCTGCATCTTGACCTCGACGCCACTGGCAATCTCAATAGTCGCGAACTGGTCACCCAGTTTAGTAATGCGTCCGAGCACACCGCCATTGGTGACAATCTCGTCGCCCTTGGCCAGCGCAGAGACCATCTCGCGTTGCTGCTTGGCGCGCTTGGTTTGTGGTCGGATGAGAAAGAAGTACATAAAGCCAAATAGCACAATCAGCAAAAGTATGCTGCTAATGGGGCTTCCCTGGCTCTGGGGTGAACCTGCCGCCATGGCATCGGCAATAAAAAGTGATAAAATGGTATCCATTATTTTGCTAACCAATTAATTAAATTGAAATTTTTACTTACCCGCCTTGTTCAGACGATCTCCCGGAATCCCGGGGGCGCTTACCATAAAACTTATTGACGAATTCATCCAGCCTTTTCGCCTCGATGGCCTGTTGCAACCCGCGCATCAGGTGCTGATAGTAGTGAAGATTGTGGATCGTATTCAGCCTCGCCCCGAGTATCTCGTTGCAGCGGTACAAGTGGCGCAGGTAGGCGCGACTGTAATTTTGGCAGGTATAACAACCACAGTTCGGATCCAGTGGGCGGGTATCCGACTCGTATTTGGCATTGCGGATTTTGACCACTCCCTCGGAGGTAAACAGCCAGCCGTTGCGGGCATTGCGGGTCGGCAGGACACAATCAAACATATCAATACCACGACGTACTGCCTCGACAATATCTTCCGGTTTTCCCACACCCATGAGGTAACGCGGATGCGAAGTCGGCATCTGCGGAGCCAAATGTGCAAGAATACGCAGCATCTCCGGCTTCGGCTCTCCTACCGACAGGCCGCCGATGGCATATCCGTCAAATCCGATTTGTCTCAGACCCGTTAACGAGATGTCACGCAGGTGCTCGTGCATGCCGCCCTGGATGATGCCGAACAGGGCCGATGAATGATCGCCATGCGCGGACTTGCTGCGCTCCGCCCATCGCAGTGATAACTCCATCGACTCGCGCGCCTCGACCTCGGTGGCGGGATAGGACGTACATTCATCGAATATCATAATAATGTCCGCACCCAGCGATTTCTGCACCGCCATCGATTCTTCCGGGCCCATGAAAATACTGTCGCCATTGATGGGAGACTGGAAACGAACCCCTGATTCGGTGATCTTGCGCAGTTTTCCGAGACTCCAGACCTGAAAACCGCCGGAATCGGTGAGGATAGGGCCATCCCAGTGCATAAAGTCGTGCAGATCGCCGTGAGCCTCAATCACTCCCGTTCCCGGGCGTAACATCAAGTGAAATGTATTGCCCAAAATGATCTCGGCGCCGCTTTTGCGCAACTCTTCGGGTGTCATCGCCTTCACCGTGCCATAGGTACCAACCGGCATGAAGGCCGGTGTTTCGACACTGCCACGATCGAACACCAACCGGCCTCGGCGCGCTGTCTGGTCGGTTGTCATTAACTCGAATCTCACGGGTGCGACCACGGTGGGGTAATAAACATTGCATCACCGTAACTGAAAAAGCGATAGCGCGTTTCAATTGCATGATGGTACGCCGTTAACATCAGCTCACGTCCGGCAAATGCACTCACCAGCATCAGCAATGTCGATTCCGGAAGATGGAAATTGGTTAACAGCCCATCAACTACTTTAAAACGATAGCCAGGATAAATAAAAATGTCGGTCTCGCCCCGAAAAGGCGTTATGGCGCCTTCGTCATTCACTGCCGATTCCAGCGCCCGTACCACAGTAGTGCCGATGGCGATAACTCGCCGACCGGTTTTTCGTGCCGCATTTATCGTCTCGCAAACCGGCGCCCCGATCTCTACCCGCTCGTGGTGCATATGATGATCAATCAGCCTTTCGGTTCTTACCGGTTGAAAGGTACCCGCCCCCACATGCAGCGTAATAAAAATGGTTTCTACGCCCCGCTCGCCCAATATTTTCAACAGGTCACTATCAAAATGCAGACCGGCGGTGGGAGCGGCGACCGCGCCAGGCTCCCGGGCATAAACTGTCTGATAACGATCGTGATCCGATTCGGTATCGTCGCGCTCGATATAGGGCGGTAGCGGTATGTGTCCCACCCGTTCGAGCAGGTCTATTACCGGGCTATCACCTTCAAATCTCAATTCAAACAATTCACCCTGACGTCCGCAGACCACGGCAACCACGCCCTCTCCCAGCAGCAGTTTGCTGCCGATTTTCGGCGACTTGCTGGCACGGGTATGGGCCAGTACATGGCGATCATCGAGCACGCGTTCGATCAACACTTCAACTTTACCGCCGGTGTCTTTTCTCCCCAACAAACGCGCCGGTAGAACGCGAGTATCGTTGAATACCAGCACGTCGCCAGGCAATAGCAAGTCTGGTAAATCAACAAACTGCATATCATGCAACTCGCCACAGGCACCTTTGACCACCAGCAGGCGGCTGCCGCTGCGGATTTGTACGGGTGTCTGGGCAATCAGCTCAGTGGGCAGGTCGTACCAGAAATCAGATTTTCGCATGGCGCGACAGACTAGCAAAAAGCGGCTACGGGCACAGTAACGGGATCAACCGCTTCCCTGTCCTTGTATGGGGGGTTTTGTATATAATCGCGCTGTGCCGAGGTGGCGGAATTGGTAGACGCAGTGGATTCAAAATCCACCGGTTTTACGACCTTGGGGGTTCGATTCCCCCTCTCGGTACCAAAATTAAATTTTGCCGCAGAGACGCAAAGGCGCAGAGAAAAGAAAAAATCATAAAGCCGGCTTCCAGCCGGCTAATAATAGCAAAATTCTTTATTCTTACGGTCTGGCAGACCGTCCTTTGTTTTCCTCTGCGCCTCTGCGCCTTTGCGTCTCTGCGGCCGAAATTATTATAATATCAGGCGACCTGAACGGGGATGGCATTACGCGTATGCGTAATACGATTGTCACTATCGACGTAGACCAGGCGCGGCTTGAAATTGGTCAGCTCTTTTTCATCCAGCTCTGCATAAGTGCAGATAATGATTATGTCATCCGGATTAGCCTTGTGGGCAGCGGCACCGTTTACCGAAATGATACCCGAACCCTCTTGCGCACGAATTGCGTAAGTACTGAATCGCTCGCCATTGGTGATGTTGTAGACTTCCAGGCTCTCGTACTCAAGAATATCTGCCGCATCCAGTAGACGACCATCGATCGCCACCGACCCCTCGTACTCGAGTTCCGAGTGCGTCACTGTGACGCGGTGAAGCTTGGATTTCAATAATCTGCGTTTCATCAGTTTTTTTCCTGCCGTGAGGTTATTATCCTGAATTAATCGGCCCGATTCAAACTCAGCTCAATATTGTCAATTAATCTTGCCTTGCCCAGCCAGGCGGCAGCGACAATAACCAGTTCAGTTTCCCGCTCATCGGGCATCATAAGGTCACTCTGGCGGCGAATCCCCACATAATCCGGGGTAAATCCAGCTTTCTGTAACTCACGAATGGCATCCGCTTCAGCCTGGGCAAGGGTCACGCCCTGGCCAAGAATTCGACTACGGCAGAACTGCAGAGTTTCGTACAAGCGCGGCGCTATCTTGCGCTCATCAGCACTGAGGATACTGTTCCGGGAACTCATGGCCAGCCCATCGGTTTCACGAATGGTCGGTTCGCCGATGATCTCGATTGACATCCCAAGATCATCCACCATACGGCGAATAATCAACAGCTGCTGATAATCCTTGCTGCCAAATACGGCGGCGTCTGGCCCAACCAACGAGAAAAGTCTCGTGACGACAGTGGTGACGCCACGAAAATGTCCCGGCCGCGACGCGCCTTCCAGCCGGTCGCCCAAATGTGGCACCTCGACATAGGACATTTCGCTGAGAGGGCGTGGATACATTTCCTTCTTGTCTGGGACAAATACCAGGTCAACACCTTCCACGCGCAAAACATTCAGATCCTCTTCCAGAGTACGTGGATAGCTGGTGAAATCATCATCTCGATCAAATTGCATGGGGTTTACAAAGATGCTGGCAACCACCTTTTTGCCATGCTGTCTCGCAACAGACATCAATTGGAGGTGGCCCTCATGCAGATTACCCATAGTCGGTACGAATACGATGCGGTCACCTTGTTTTCGCCAGGGAGCCATCGTCTCGCGCAGGTCATTTGCGGTTTCCACAACAATCATCGAGGGTTTAGTCCGGTACGGGTTAGTAGCTATGCTCTTTGGTGGGAAAGTCACCCGCTTTCACCGCAGAGACATAGGCTTTGATCGCGCCTTCAATGCTGTCTGTCCCCTGCATGAAATTATGTGAAAACTTGGGACTCGGTCGAGGATAAATACCCAGCATGTCCTGAAGTACCAGCACCTGACCATCGCAATCGGCCCCGGCACCGATGCCAATGACAGGAATCTCCAGTTTACTACTGATGGACCGGGCCAGCTCGGCCGGCACTGCTTCCAGTACCAGCAGGCTCGTGCCTGCTTGTTGCAACACCAATGCGTCTTGTTGAATCTGCTCTGCTGATGATTCGTCTCGTCCCTGCACACGATAGCCGCCCAGCTGGTGAACTGACTGAGGCGTTAAGCCAAGATGTCCACAAACCGGGATGCCTCGATCAACCATAAACTGCACGGTATCAGCCATCACCTCTCCACCTTCCAGCTTCACCACTTTCGCCCCGCCTTGCTGCATCAGGTAACCCGCCGATTCCAGCGCCTGTTCGCGGCTGGTCTGGTAACTCATAAAGGGCATATCGGCTACCAGTAGCGCCCGTTCCAGGCCACGAGCAACGCAAGCGCAATGATAGGCCATGTCATCCAGCGTAACTGGCAAGGTGCTATCGCGTCCCTGTATGACCATGCCCAGTGAATCGCCCACAAGCGCCACATCAATGCCGGCCCGATCCAGTATACTGGCGAAGGAATAGTCATATGCCGTCAGGCAGACGATCTTGTCGCCGTCCTGTTTCATTTTCGTTAGCGTTGAAATTGTGACCGAACTCATATTGCACTCGCGATGGGATTGAAGAAGTGTCTTCCACTGCTGATTTTACGGATGTGCTCAAGCAGCAACTGGAAATCCCGATCTTCATCAACAAAATTTATTTCTGCAGCATTAACCACCAGCAACGGGGCTTCACGGTAGTTGTAGAAGAATTGTGTATAGGCATCAACCAGGTTATCGAGGTAACCTCGATCAATACGACGCTCGTAGTCGATTCCGCGACGACGTACACGTTCGGCCAGAACATTGCCAGGCGCCTGCAGATAAACCACCAGGTCGGGTACCGGCAACTCCAGCTTCAATTGCGCATATACCTGCTCGTAGAGTCGCAGCTCATCATCATCGAGGTTGGTACGCGCAAAAAGAGCGTCCTTCTCCAGCATAAAATCGGCAACAATGCTGGGGCGAAACATATCGTTTTGCTTCAATGTCTCTATTTGACGAGCGCGCTGAAACAAAAAAAACAGTTGTGTTGGCAACCCGTAGTGCTTCGGAGATTGATAAAAACGTTCCAGAAACGGATTTTCTGCTGGTTGCTCCAGCAGGGTGTCGCACCCCAATACCTCGGACAAACGATTGGCGAGGCTGGTCTTGCCCACTCCAATGGGACCCTCGACTACGATGTAGCTAAATTTGCCAGCATCCTCTAGCTGTTTATTTCCCGACATATCACTCTCAATACCCGATTCGGTCTGGATTCGTAACTCAGCGGGAGCGGCTTTCGCTGTCCACTAACCGCTCGATACGTTGATGCTGGCAGTTGCGCAGCAATTTCACGACCGGTCCGCGTCCGGGAATAACCAGATCCGGTGCGATTTCACTCAAAGGATACAGTACGAACGCGCGTTCGTGCAGCCCGGGATGCGGCAATGTCAACTGGGCCGTGTTCATCGACCGATCTCCATATAGAAGCAGATCAAGGTCCAGCGTCCGGGGTTCGCCGTAACTACCTGACCGCTGGCGACCAAATTTCTGCTCAATTTCCAGCAGTCGATGTAGCAGATCTGGTGCCGCGAGCGTGGTTGCAAGACTACAAACACTATTTATAAAGTCCGGTTGTTCAACGGTTCCAATGGGGGCGCTCTTGTACAGCGACGCACAACGTTGCAGTGTTGTTTCGGGTAATGCCGCCAGTGCGTTCCTTGCCGTCTGCAGGATGGTTACACTATCCCCCATATTACTGCCCAGCCCGATATAGACGACAACAGATTTTCCGGATTCAGGCATCTTTTTTTTGTGAGCGCCGTCGTCGGGTACTTTTTTTGCCATTCGGCAATCGCCCTACCATCTCCCGCTTCTGTCCGTCATCGACCTCCTGAAACCGGGTCCACCACTGTGCCAGATCGGTATCAACCTCTCCTACCTCGGCACGTAAAAGCAGAAAATCATACGCCGCCCGGAAACGAGGATGATCGAGCAGCCGAAAAGCACGCTTGCCTGTGCGTCGCTCCAGGCGTGATTGCAGACTCCAGATCTCACGCATGGGCGTCGTAAATCGACGCGGTACTGCGGTTGCACTGGCTTGTTGCTGCACCACCCATTGAGCAGCCACCTGGTTGGCCTCATGCCGACCCAGACCGTACCCAACCTGCCTTTCCGCTTCCTGTTTCATCGGATACCACAGCATGACAGCGAACAGGAATGCCGGGGTGACCGGTTTGCCGGTGTTTATGCGATCATCTGTATTTGAGAGCGCCAGCGGAATCAGCGCCAGCGGGAATCCATCTTGCTCCTTCTCCATGCTCTTTTCGGTAAGCGGGAACAGGTATCGGAACAGATTGTAGTGGCGCAAAAGCTCAAAGGTCTCTACGGCCATACCGCCATGAAAAAGTTTCAACAATTCCTCAAAGCGGCGTGCGGGTGGAACATCGCCCAGCAACGGCGCCAAATCGTGAATGGGTCGCTCTTCGTCATCAGCTAACCTGAATCCCAGCTTTGCCGCGAAACGCACTGCCCGCAACATACGTACCGGGTCTTCCCGATAACGCAGTACGGGATCCCCGATGACTCGCAGAACACCCGCTTTGAGATCTTTGACACCACCAACATAGTCGACAATCGAGAAGTCATGGGCATCGTAATACAGTGCATTGATTGTAAAATCACGACGTCTGGCATCCTCTTCCTGGGTGCCAAAAACATTGTCACGAAGGATGCGTCCCTCCTGTGACAGCTCAACACCTTCTGGCTCATCGGCTTCAGGCGGACTGGCACGGAAGGTAGCAACTTCAATAATATCCCGACCGAAACGGACATGTACCAGCTTGAATCGGCGACCAATTGGTCTTGCGCTACGGAAAACCTTTTCAACCGCTTCGGGTGGGGCATCAGTCACTACATCAAAGTCTTTTGGTTCCCGGCCAAGCATTAAGTCGCGAACACAACCGCCGACCAGGAAGCTCACATGGCCTGCCGCTTTGAGGCCGTTCAGAACCTTTAGCGCGCTGGCATCTATTTGGTCGCGTGATATGGGGTGGTCTTTATGCTTGATGACAGTTGGGGCTAATTTACTATTCACATTTGATGCCCGGACTATCCGGACGCGCCTTTATTTATTAATTTCGGGGCTACACGTATAATAGCACCGCTTTTTGCGCACTTGTGCAATCCAGCCCACTCGCTCCCTTCGTCTAGCGGTTAGGACGTTGGCCTCTCACGCCGAAAACAGGGGTTCGATTCCCCTAGGGAGCGCCACTTGATAGTAATACCTGGTCGTAATGGCGGCTACCAACAGTGTTCGAGACCGCTCCGCTGGTCTTACCTGAAATAAAAAGGCGCCCCTCAGGGCGCCTTTTTATTTCAGGTAAGTTATTCCTAACCTGCGATGGGTTGGGCCTGATAACCCGCAGCACCCCCGGCATTGGCCTTGTTACCCTGAAGCGAAATAGAGCGACGCAATACATCTGCGGTGCGACTAAAACCGCCATGTTCGGCAATGGCTAATGCAGACACACCATCGGATTTCCTGGCACTCGGGTCAGAACCATGGTCAAGCAATACCTTAACAATATCGGAATAACCTTTGGAGGACGCCACCATCAATGGGGTGGTGCCATTCACTGTTCGTACATTGACATTGGCACCGGCCGCAATTAGCGCTTCAACGGTGGCCAGGCGACCATTCACAATGGCATTGAATAATGCGGCCGCTCCATGGGTGCTTTTAGCGCCCTGCTGCTTCTCGAGGCCGGTGGGCAGTTTGAGTAATCGATTGCTTAAGGACATTACGATCATGGCAACCAGGGCCAGCAACAGAATATTGGTGTCGATACCGAACTTCGCTGCCAGATCCTGGGGCATATTGGCACCCATCGAAAGCAGGGCAACGACCAGGATCAATGAGAACTTGAGATATCGAACCAGCGAGACACCGACAATGGCCATCAACCCCACCAACAAATAACGTCTGTCAACACTAAAGGCCTGCGTCCATTCTTCGGGGAGATTAGTACCCAGCGCGAGCAACGCCACGATGCCGACAAATAACCAGTCTCTGGAGGATTCCCTTAATATATACACAATTTACTCCCTTATATCCTTCTGTTGTTCCAACTATAACGCTGTTGAAAGACAGTTAAAATGGAATTAATTATCATTAACACAAATTTTTTGTGTTGGTAATTCTCCGCTACTCGTCGCAGCGCCCTGATACACAATCCACAACCAACGCTGCCTTACACTACATCAAGTGCAAGTCTTGTACCAAAGTTGTGAATGGCTTTCACAGCCAAATTAGCTTAATAATTGCCTTCAAAATCAATGAGTAATATGCGTAACTTACACTCTCAGAAACAGAATACGACAGTAAAATTACCTTGTTTATGCCGCTGAGAGGCAAAACTTGGCCGGGAAGTGGCAAAACCACTACACTCCTCTCCATCCGGGCAATAATGAGTATCGCTTTTGACTGAAGCCTCAAATCAGAATCAATTGGACTCTAACCCTCCCTCTTGGTTCGACGGGAATAGTTCCGCGTTAGCGGTGGTCACAGGCGTTCTGGCCCTGGCCGCCGGTTATCTTGGCTTGGGCCTGCCACAGCACTACTACCAGCCTCTTTTTGCCGCCCTTATTCTGACACTCGGCTGGCGCCACGGTGTTATTGTCGTGCCAAAATCCAGATGGCGCTGGCCTCTCGTAATCGTCATGTTTCTTGTTCTCAGTCTGATGTTCAAGCTACTGATTGGCGGTGGTACGAGTTATCCTTTTTCCTGGCTCAAAGTCCCCGTTTTCGAGATGATCGAACCTGCGGAAGAAGCAAGCTGGTTTGTAAAAGTCATGCCGAAGTTTGGGCTGAACTTTAAGGGTATTCCCAATCTTAGTGACTGGAAAATCGACATCACCAAGATCCAGACCCTGTTCCTGGTGGCCACCCTGATCGGCGCCATGGTGGGTTTCCAACCGTTCGCATCGCTGACCGCACTGGCTTTGCTAGTCGTCTCCATACCAACACTGACGACGTTTAACTGGGATTGGGTATTACTTTTTCTGCTTCTGGGCGGCGCAACGTTCTATTTTCGTTCACCGAGTGGCCTTAATCCCCGTCATCGCAACCCCGATTCACGAGCACTGAGGTAATCCAGTGCGAGATGTCACGTATCTCCTCTGCACACACTGAATGTTCCATGGCGTATTTGTGCCATTCAACCTGCAGCCCTTGCTGTTTCAACACAGATAGAGATTTCTCGGCA
>JBGMQT010000019.1:0-34597 GCA_048060695.1 Acidiferrobacterales bacterium | reverse complement strand
CGGGTGAAGGCGGCGGAAACTGAACGATCTCTGTCAGACCTCGTGAACGAGGCGGTGCAACTCAGTCTTGCTGAAGATGCGGAGGATCTGGCCGCCTTTGAAGATCGGGTGAATGAACCCGGCTTGCCCTATGAAAACGTCGTCAAAGACCTGAAACGGCGTGGAAAAATATAACGTCTCTATTAAACCCTCCGCGGTGAAAGAGATTGAAGCCATACCGCAAAAGAAAGAGCGGCAACGCATCATCCGGCGAATCGGTCAGCTCGCCGATAATCCTCGCCCTCCCGGTTCGACAAAACTGTCTGGTCACGACAAGTATCGGATACGCCAGGGCGTTTACCGCATTGTTTATGGAATTGAAGACAACGACCTCACAGTCGTTGTCGTAAAAGTGGGCCATCGCAAAGATGTGTATCGTGGCAAGCTCTAGGCACTTGCTTGACGATGTTACACTCCATGTCCATGAATAAAGAAACCTCCATACCCTACGACCACATCCGCCCGGTCAAGTGGGAAAACGACAAGCTTAAACTCATTGACCAACGCATTCTACCGAGCAAGTTTGAATATATTTATTACGATGATGTGAAAAAGGTGGCGCAGGCCATTACCGACATGGTGGTGCGCGGCGCACCGGCGATCGGCATCACCGCTGCTTATGGTGCAGTGCTGGCGGCGAGGGCTCATTTTCAAAGTGATATCAATCAATGGCGCACGAATATCGTCGCCGACCTGGATTATCTCAAAGAGGCGCGACCCACAGCGGTGAACCTGGTGTGGGCGGTGAATCGTATGCAGAGTGTGATCGACTCAATCGAAAGAGGTGTTGATCCGGAGCCGATATTGCTTGCTGAGGCCGACAGTATTCTGCAAAAAGACATTGCTTCCAATTACAAAATGGGTGAGGTGGGCGCGAGCCTGCTTGATGCCAATAGTTGTGTGTTGACCCACTGCAACGCCGGGGCGCTGGCGACCGGCGGTTATGGCACAGCACTGGGCGTGATTCGCGCCGGTTTTGCTACCGGAAAAATTAAACATGTCTATACCGATGAGACCCGGCCGTGGTTGCAGGGTGCTCGCTTGACCACGTGGGAGATGATGCAGGAAAAGATTCCAGTGACATTGCTAGCCGATGGTGCCGCTGCATTTCTGATGAAACTGGGTAAGGTGCAGTGGGTGATTGTCGGTTCTGACCGCATCGCTGCTAATGGCGATGTGGCCAACAAGATCGGGACTTATTCCGCCGCCGTTGCCGCGCACCATCACGGTATCAAATTCATGGTGGTGGCGCCGACCAGCACTGTCGATATGGCTACCGCAAACGGAGATTTGATACCTGTTGAGAACCGCGGCTCGGCCGAGGTATTGACCTGCGGTGGTCAATGCACCGCCCCGGAGGGCACCGTGGCGTGGAATCCGGCCTTTGATATTACGCCCGCAGAACTGGTGGATGTCATTGTCACCGAGAAGGGCATTGTCGAGTCGCCAAACGCCGAAAAAATGATCGCCATGATGACCAAATAAAAAACCAAAAAACAGTGTTTAAACGCTGCATAGTAGATGCAGTGAAGCCCGCTTTAGTGGTAAAATACGGCCCGGTTTTGATCGTCCAAGCCCGGTCATCGGGCTGCGGAATTGACCCGATTTCCCAAATCTCCTGGATCCGGCGTGCATCGCCGGCAAAAGCGGTTTTGTTGCTTCGCACTGGTCGGAACTGGCCTGTAAACAAATACGAAATTACTGATGACTGACCAATTCGCCAAGGAAACAATCCCCGTCAATCTCGAAGACGAGATGCGACAATCGTATCTCGATTACGCCATGAGCGTCATCGTTGGACGCGCGCTACCTGACGTACGTGATGGACTGAAACCGGTACATCGGCGTGTTCTGTTCGCGATGCACGTGCTTAATAACGATTACAACAAGCCCTACAAAAAATCTGCGCGTGTAGTCGGTGATGTCATTGGTAAGTATCACCCCCATGGTGATACCGCCGTGTATGACACCATCGTGCGCATGGCGCAGAATTTCTCGCTGCGTTACCCGCTGGTGGACGGTCAGGGTAACTTTGGATCGGTCGACGGTGATTCGCCCGCCGCCATGCGTTACACCGAGATTCGTATGTCACGCATCGCTCATGAGATGCTGGCGGATCTGGATAAAGAAACCGTTGATTTCTCTTCCAACTATGACGGAACCGAACAGATTCCGGATGTCATGCCTACCAGGCTGCCGAATCTGCTGGTCAATGGTTCTGCCGGCATCGCCGTTGGTATGGCGACCAATATCCCGCCACACAATCTCAACGAGGTGCTGGATGCCTGCCTGGCTCTGCTGGACAACGAGGATCTCGGCATTGATGAATTAATGCAGATCATTCCGGGACCCGATTTTCCCACCGCAGGCATTATTAATGGTATTGCCGGTATTCGAGAGGCCTACCGTACCGGTCGCGGTCGCATCTACGTGCGCGCCCGGGTTGACGTTGAGACCGACGAGAAGAGCAAGCGCCAACGTATCGTCGTTCACGAGCTACCCTACCAGGTTAATAAAGCCCGGTTGCTGGAACGTATTGCCGAACTGGTAAAAGACGGCAAGATTGATGGCATCAGTGGTCTACGCGACGAATCCGACAAAAGTGGCATGCGCATGGTGATCGAGATCAAGCGTGGTGAAGTGGCCGATGTCGTTATAAATAATCTCTACAAACACACTGCAATGCAGAACGTGTTTGGCATCAACATGGTAGCCCTTGATCACGGCCAACCGCGGTTGTTTAATCTCAAACAGATTCTTGAAGCATTCCTGCGTCACCGCCGTGAAATTATTACCCGCCGTACTATTTACGATTTACGTAAATCACGCGAACGCGCCCATTTACTGGAAGGCCTTGCGGTAGCACTGGAAAATATTGACCGCATTATTGCGCTGATCAAAGCCGCCCAGGATCCTGCGACAGCGAAAGTCGCATTGAAAAAAGAGATCTGGCCGGCAAAACAGGTGGCCGATTTACTGGCACGTAGTGATACCTCGATGTCGCGCCCGGAAGATCTCGATGTCATCTACGGTCTAGGAAAGAAGGGTTACAGGCTTTCCGATGCACAGGCGCAGGCAATTCTTGAACTGCGTTTGCATCGTCTGACCGGGCTCGAACAGGAAAAAATCCACGGCGAATACACGGAAATCCTTGGCCGTATCGAGGACCTGATGGATATCCTGCGAAATCCCGAGCGTTTGCAACGAGAGATCGAACTGGAATTAAAGGCCGTACGTGAAAAGTACGGAGATGATCGTCGGACCGAGATTGTCGAAAGCCAGCAAGACCTGAGCATGGAAGACCTGATTGCCGAGGAGGACGTGGTGGTAACCCTGTCCCATGCCGGCTACGTCAAGTCACAATCCCTGAGCGAATACCGGGCGCAGAAACGTGGTGGCCGTGGCAAGACGGCGACGCGTATGCGGGAAGAGGATTTTGTCGACAAACTGTTTATCGCCAATACCCACGACACCATTTTGTGTTTCTCCAGTCGTGGCAAGGTTTACTGGTTAAAAGTCTACGGCATACCGCAGACCGGGCGCGGCGCACGCGGTAAGCCCATCGTCAATCTGTTGCCACTGGAAGTGGGCGAGCAAGTCAACGCTATATTGCCGATCCGTGGTTACGAGGAAGGTAAGTTTGTTTTTATGACCACCAGCGATGGCACAGTGAAGAAGACCTCGCTGATTGAATTTTCGCGCCCACGAACAAACGGCATTATTGCCATTGATCTGACTGAAGGAAACCAGCTGGTAGGTGTGGGCCTGACCGATGGAAATTGTGACTTGCTGCTATTCAGCACTGCTGGCAAGGCAGTGCGTTTCAACGAACAGGATGTGCGCCCGATGGGTCGAAATGCCCGTGGTGTAAAGGGTATGGCGCTGAAGAAAAATCAGAAACTGATTTCCCAGATTATTGCAGGTGGCGAGACCGATGAAAACAGCACCGTACTGACCGCCACCAGCGGGGGTTTTGGCAAACGCACTGTTTTGTCTGATTTTCCGCGCCACAAACGCGCCGGTCAGGGTGTCATTTCCATTCAGGTGACGGACAAGCGTGGCGAAGTGATCGGTGCATTGCTGACCACGCCCGGTAGCGAAATGATGCTGATTACCAGTGGTGGCACCTTGATCCGTACGCGTACTGACGAGATTTCAATGCAGGGCCGTAATACGCAGGGCGTGACCCTGATCGGTCTTGGTGACGGTGAACGACTGGTGGGAATGGATGAGGTGATGGAAACGGAGGATGTTGATTCATAGGCACAAAATAAGTATTCGATACAGGTGGCCTGCTAACTTTATATGGCCAATTTTTATTGCGGGGTAGTTAAGAAAAACATGGCAAGGGTATTTAATTTCAGTCCGGGTCCGGCGACGCTTCCACTGGAAGTACTGCAAAATGCGCAACAGGAAATGACGGACTGGCAGGGTTCCGGTATATCGGTGATGGAGATGAGTCACCGTGGCAAGGAATTCATGTCTATCGCCGCGCAGGCCGAGACTGATTTGCGCGAGATCATGTCGATTCCCGACAACTACAAGGTATTGTTTTTGCAAGGCGGCGCCTCGTCGCAATTTGCCATGGTGCCGCTCAATCTGATGGGCAACGTTGGCAAAGCCGACTATTTGCTAACCGGCCACTGGGGCAAGAAAGCCGTTACCGAAGGCAAGCGATACGGTGATGTCAATGTGGCTGTGGATACTTCGGACAGCAAGTTCACCACCATTCCGGCAGCCGGCGAATGGAATCTGCAGAGTGATGCGGCCTATGTGCACTACACACCGAACGAAACCATAGCCGGTGTTGAATTCGACCATATTCCCGAAACAGGTGATGTGCCACTGGTGGCCGACATGTCGTCCAGCATTTTGTCGCGGCCGCTGGATGTCAGCCGTTACGGCATAATCTACGCCGGCGCACAAAAAAATGTCGGCCCGGCGGGTCTCACTATTGTCATTATTCGTGATGACCTGATTGGCAAGGCCACAGATTCGGTGCCGGCGATGCTGAATTACCAGACCCATGTCGACTCCGATTCCATGTACAACACGCCCCCGACCTACGCCTGGTACATGTCGGGTCTAATATTTCAGTGGGTAAAGGGTAAAGGCGGCGTCACGGCCATGGCCGAGATTAACAGGCGTAAGTCGGCGAAATTGTACGATGCCATCGACAGCTCCGACGGTTTTTACACCAACCCGGTGGACGTGAAAAATCGCTCGTGGATGAACATACCGTTTATTCTCAAGGATAATTCCCTGGATGAGGCGTTTCTCGCCGGTACCAGGGAGGCAGGTCTGGTGCAACTCAAGGGCCACCGCTCCGTGGGTGGTATGCGCGCCAGCATCTACAATGCCATGCCAGAAGAAGGTATCGACACTTTGATCGATTTCATGCAGCAATTTCAGAAAGATAAAGGGTAAATTCGTGTTAAATATAAAAACACTAAATAATATTTCAGATAAGGGGCTGAAACGCCTGCCAAACGACTTGTTTACCGTTGGCGATGATATCGACAATCCCGATGCCATCCTGCTACGTTCCTTCAAAATGCACGATGTAGAACTGCCAACCAGCCTTAAAGCCGTTGGCCGCGCCGGCGCCGGTGTCAACAATATTCCCGTGGATAAATTATCTGCGCTGGGCATTCCGGTTTTTAATGCGCCAGGCGCAAATGCCAATGCAGTCAAAGAACTGGTACTGGCTGGCTTACTGCTGGCAGCGCGTAATATTTGTCAGGCGTGGGACTACACCCGCCAATTGGAAGGTGACGATGCCAAGCTCAGCAAGCAGGTAGAGGCGGGCAAGAAAAAATATGGGGGGTTTGAGCTGCCGGGCCGCACTCTGGGTGTCGTAGGTCTTGGTGCTATTGGCCGTTATGTTGCCAATGCTGCTATCGATCTTGGTATGAAGGTTATTGGATTCGATCCGGGTATCACCATCGAAGGGGCCTGGCAGTTGTCGGCCTCGGTAAAGAAAGCCGGCAGTATCGAAGAGCTCCTGCGAAATGTGGACTTTATCACTTTCCATGTACCCCTGATTGATGCAACGCGTGACATGATCAATGCTGAACGCATCCAGATCATGCGCGACGGTGCCACGGTACTGAACTTTGCTCGTGACGGCATTGTCAACGACAAGGATATGGTGGATGCATTGAAGAATGGCAAACTGCACGCCTATATCTGCGATTTCCCGAGCAACACGCTTAAGGGGCAGGATCGCGTTATTGCGCTGCCTCATCTCGGTGCGTCCACCGGAGAGGCGGAGGAGAATTGTGCGATAATGGTGGCCGAGCAGGTAAAGGAATTCCTGCTCAATGGCGGTATTAGAAATTCGGTGAACTTTCCTGAGGTCATTGTGCCTCGCGAAACCGAAAATCGAATCGTAATTGCAAATGCCAATGTCCCGAAAATGTTGGGCCATATTTCCAATGTAATGGCCGACGAAGGCCTGAACATTCATGACATGGTCAACAAATCACGAGACGATCTCGCCTATACAGTAGTGGATTGTGACAGTGAAATACCGTCCGCAGTGGTGGAAAAATTGATGGCCGTTGAGGGTGTATTGAGCGTAAGAGTCATTTAGTATTAAAGCCGGGCAACTTTTAACGCAATAATACCGGTCATACACAATCGTGAGCGAAGATTCACAACTCAAGGCAATTCGCAATAAAATTGACGCCATTGATGAAAAAATTCAGGTGTTAATTAACGAGCGTGCGTCATACGCCAAACAGGTTGCTAAAACAAAGCAGGAGGCCGGCTCTTCCACATTTTACCGTCCTGAGCGCGAAGCGGAAGTATTGCGCCAGATACTGGTGCGAAATGAGGGCCCCGTCACCGACGACGAAATGACGCGACTGTTCCGCGAGATTATGTCGGTTTGCCTGGCCATGGAATCACCTCTGACGGTGGCCTATCTTGGCCCCGAAGGTACGTTTACCCAGCAGGCCGCACTAAAGCACTTCGGCCACTCAGTAAACGCGCTGGCGCTAAATGCCATCGACGAAGTATTTCGCGAAGTCGAATCCGGAAATGCCCACTTCGGGGTGGTGCCGATAGAAAATTCTACCGAGGGAGTCATCAGCCACACACTGGACACTTTCATGCGCTCGGACCTCAGGATTTGCGGTGAAGTGCAGCTGCGTGTGCATCATCATTTGATGAGCCAGCATACCGATCTGAAAAAGATCAATAAAGTAGTATCACACCAACAGTCACTGGCGCAGTGCCGGGAGTGGCTCGACGCGAACCTGCCCACCATAGAGCGGGTAGCTGTCAGCAGCAACGCAGCGGCAGCGAGAGTGGCAGCCAACGAGAAAAAAGTCGCAGCCATCGCCGGTGAATCAGCGGCAACAATTTATTCGCTGAATACGATGGCGTCGAATATCGAGGACGAGCCCGACAACACAACTCGCTTCCTCGTCATTGGACCGATTGAGACCGCGAGTACGGGCAACGACAAGACCAGTCTTTTGCTGAGTGGCAAGAACAAACCAGGTGCACTGTATGATTTGTTGGGCATCCTGGCCAAACACGGCATCAATATGACGCGTATTGAATCCCGTCCCTCCCGCCAAACTGCGTGGGAGTACGTATTCTTCCTTGATATACAGGGCCATGCCCGGGACGAGAACCTGAGCAAGGTCCTGTCCGAGCTGAAATCAGATGCCTCATTATTCAAATTACTCGGTTCCTATCCTGTTTCGGAACTCTAGTTATGGCTTTTGATGTCAACGTGCTCGCGTTGGCGGGAGTTCGTGGGTTGCAGCCCTATGAACCAGGCAAGCCCATCGAAGCGCTAGAGCGTGAATATGGCATCAGCAATGCCATTAAGCTTGCGTCGAACGAAAACCCCCTTGGGCCCGGCAAGAGGGCACTTTCTGCAATTGAGCGAGAGGTCGGTGAGCTGGGGCGCTATCCGGATGGGAATGGTTCTGCCTTAAAACGCAAGCTGGCGCAAAAACATGGAGTTGATGTCGAACAAATTACACTCGGGAACGGTTCCAACGATGTGCTCGAACTGGTTACGCGCGCATTTGTTTCATCGTCCCATGAGGTAATATTCTCCCGGCATTCCTTTGCGGTTTATCCAATTGTCACCCAAGCTGTTGGTGCCAGGGCAGTCGTAACACCGGTGCGAGACTGGGGGTATGACCTTGATCTTATGGCCAAAGCCATAACGGATAAAACGCGGGTGGTTTTTATTGCGAATCCAAACAATCCTACCGGCACCTGGTTGGCTGCAACGGAATTGCATCAGTTTGTCGCCACCTTACCCGAACATGTTATTTGCGTGGTGGACGAGGCCTACGCAGATTATGTGGATTTTGACGACTATCCCGACGCCACAGCATGGTTGTCTGAATTCGACAATCTACTGGTGACGCGCACGTTTTCCAAGATTCACGGCTTGGCAGGTCTGCGCATAGGCTACGGCGTTTCGGGTACCGGTATTGCTGATATGCTGAACCGGGTGCGCCAGCCCTTTAACGTAAACAGTCTGGCCATGGTTGCCGCTGAATCGGCTCTGGCCGACGACGACCATATAACAAAGTCTCGTCAGCTCAACCGTGACGGACTGGTGCAGTTGCAGACGGCGTTCGAGCGGATGGGGCTGGACTATATTCCATCGGCAGGGAATTTTGTTTCCGTCGATATCGGGCGTAGCGGCGCCGAAGTTTATGAACAACTATTGCAACGTGGCGTTATTGTGCGTCCCGTTGCCAACTATGAGATGCCAAACCACTTGCGTGTTACCGTCGGCACAAACGAAGAGAACACGAGGTTTATCGCAAGTCTGAGCGAAGTATTGGTAAATAAATAGGCAGGTGGCGGGAGCCAACTCCCGCCCTTCTGCCTGTTGGGAATTTAATGATAGACAAACTGGCAATTATAGGTATCGGGCTTATTGGTGGCTCGCTGGCACGCGCGGTGCGGCGCGCTGGCTTTGCGAAAGAAATTGTTGGCTACAGCCGCAGTCTCGGCAACCTCAAATTGGCAGTTGAACTGGGTGTCGTCGACCATGCCGAGGTCAGGATTGAAGCGGCAGCTCAGGATGCGGATGTGATTTTGATTTCCGCACCGGTGGGCGCCATGACCGAGGTGTTTTCCCGGCTGGCAGGAAAAATATCCCGTGATACCGTGGTGACTGATGTGGGTAGTGTAAAAACGTCGGTGATTCGGGCGGCGCGTGAAGCATTGAGCCAGGAAGAGTTTGCCCGCTTTGTGCCGGGACATCCCATTG
Organism: Acidiferrobacterales bacterium; assembly: GCA_048060695.1. Classification (GTDB taxonomy): domain Bacteria; phylum Pseudomonadota; class Gammaproteobacteria; order Acidiferrobacterales; family JAJDNE01; genus JAZFSZ01. Next base: position 25,302 of record JBGMQT010000019.1, on the reverse strand, counting down.
CCGGGACCGAACAAAGCGGCGTTGCAGCCTCGCGCGAAGATCTGTTTCTTGGACATCAGATAATTTTGACACCGGAAGTGGACACCAATCACGGCGCTGTTGAGTCGGTGCGATCCATGTGGGAGGCGGCCGGAGGTGTAGTTCGATTGCTCGACGCGGACAAACACGATGCCGTGCTGGCCGCCAGTAGTCATCTTCCCCATGTGTTGGCCTACGCGTTGGTCGATATGCTGGTGCGCCGGGACGACCATCGGGACATCTTTGATTTTGCCGCTGGTGGTTTCCGTGATTTTACGCGCATTGCCAGCAGCGACCCGACCATGTGGCGCGATATTTGTGTAACCAATCGTGAACCCTTGTTGGCATTACTGGAGGAGTTTCGCCAGGATCTTGGCGACATCAAGAAAGCCATTGAAAAAAGCGATGCACAATGGTTGATGGATACCTTCGAGCGTGCACGCCACGCACGTGAGACTTACGTCAAACCAGCACCGAGCGATTCCCCGGATAGTACGGAATAAATCTGGTATGTATTCCAGGCATGCATGAGTGAGAAAAGAGAAATTAACTATATAGTTAACCCGGGTGGCAGTTTTAACGGTGCGATACGCGTGCCAGGTGACAAGTCCATCTCTCACCGAGCGATCATGCTGGGCTCACTGGCCGAAGGCGAAACTCGCGTCAGCGGGTTACTGCAGGGCGAGGATGTGCTTGCCACCCTGGATGCCTTTCGTGCCATGGGTGTCAAAGCGAAGGGACCAAAAAATGGTGAACTCGCAATAACCGGCGTGGGTTTGGGAGGTTTGAAGCCACCCACCGCCCCACTGGACATGGGGAACTCCGGCACCGCCATGCGCTTAATGGCCGGCATTCTCGCCGGACAAAAATTCAATTCCGAGCTGGCAGGGGACCCGTCTCTAGGCAAAAGGCCTATGAATCGAATCGCGCAGCCATTGCGTGAAATGGGGGCGAATATCGATACCCGGGAGCAGGGTCGACCACCGCTGAAAATTAGTGGTGGTGTCGATCTCAAGGGATTGCGTTATTTAATGCCGGTTGCCAGTGCGCAGGTAAAGTCAGCATTGTTGTTGGCGGGACTGTACGCAGCTGGTGAAACTGCAGTGACTGAGCCGGCACCAACCCGTGATCACACCGAGCGCATGCTGCAGGGTTTTGGGTATAAGGTTGTTAAAGAGGGTGCCGAGACGCGTCTTCGGGGTGGTGGAAAATTGACAGCATGTAATATCGACGTGCCTGCAGATATATCTTCGGCGGCCTTTTTTATGGTCGGTGCCTCGATCGCGCCGGGTTCGGATTTGCTGCTGCAGCATGTCGGCGTCAATCCGACACGGATCGGCGTGCTCCACATTCTGCAGGACATGGGGGGCGACATCACGATAGAGAATGAAAATGTAGTTGGTGGCGAACCGGTTGCCGATCTACGGATCCGAACGGCGGCATTGAGAGGCATTCGTATTCCGGAGGACCAGGTGCCACTGGCAATAGATGAGTTCCCGGTATTGTTTATCGCTGCCGCCTGCGCGGCTGGAACGACAGTATTGACCGGTGCCCGCGAACTACGCGTGAAAGAGAGTGATCGCATTGCGGTGATGGCGGAAGGTTTGAAACGGCTGGGCGTCGTGGTGCAGGAAACCGAAGACGGGATTATTATCGAAGGTGGCAGCATTACCGGAGGTGAAGTCGACAGCCACGACGATCACCGTATCGCCATGGCTTTTTCCATCGCCGGTTTGTGCGCTAAAGGTCCGATTACGATCCGGGACTGTCGGAACGTTAATACCTCCTTCCCGGATTTTGTGTCGTTGGCGCAACAATCGGGTCTGGCTATTTCCTCCGATGCCTGATTCCGGCGCACAACAGTATTTTATCAGGTGAACGGCAATACTGGCTCCAATACTGACGTACCCGTGCTGGCAATCGACGGGCCGAGCGGATCCGGCAAGGGCACCATCAGCCAGTTGTTGGCACAGCGTCACCAATGGCACTACCTGGACAGCGGAGCGCTTTACCGTTTGGTAGCAACAGCGGCGCTGGACGCCCGTATATCGTCGGGTGATTTGCCGGCACTGGAGAATCTGGCTCGAAATCTTGATGTTTCCTTCGTGCTTCAACCTGGTGCAATCGCCAGAGTATTACTAGCCGGTGAAGACGTTGGCGACCGCCTGCGTACCGAGGAGACCGGCAACCTGGCGTCCAGAATTGCTGCAGTTCCCGAGGTGCGGGCGGCGCTGCTGGATCGCCAGCGACAGTTTCAGCGATCCCCCGGGCTGGTGGCCGACGGCCGCGACATGGGCACCACCATTTTTCCCGACGCAGTACTCAAAATTTTCCTCACCGCGAGCCCCGAAATTCGCGCTAAAAGACGCCATAAGCAGTTGAAGGAAAAGGGATTCGATGTTAACCTTCCGCGCCTTCTGGGGGAGATTCGCGATCGTGATGCACGTGATGCTGATCGAAGTACGTCCCCGCTCAAGCAGGCTGAAGATGCCGTGATGGTTGACACGTCGACAAAGACAATCGACGAGGTCGTGAATCACGTAGACACTTTACTGAATGAGCGGTTGGGGTAAAACGGATCTCATTTGATTAACAACAACCCATGTTACGGCTGGTCGGGTACCGGTTTTTGATATGGTAAAACAGGGAGCGGCACTTGCTGCTTGCGGGTTAACTAACAAATGTCTGAAAGTTTCGCTGAACTATTTGAACAGAGTATTCAACAGAATAATTTTAAACCGGGTGAGCTAATCACCGGGGAAGTCGTCTCCATCACAGACGACGTTGTCATTGTTTATGCCGGGCTCAAATCCGAAGGCATAATTCCCATTTCGCAATTCAAGGATCACGAAGGCAATGTCTCCGTTAGCATTGGTGACGATGTCGAAGTCGTACTCGAAGCGCTGGAGAATGGTTTTGGCGAGACCCAGCTGTCCCGCGAGAAAGCCATGCGCGTCAAGGCATGGGATCTGCTCGAAGTTGCCTTTGAAGATCAGTCTATCATTACAGGTGTAATGACCGGCAAGGTCAAGGGTGGCTTCACCATTTCGATCGAAACGATTCGTGCATTTCTACCAGCATCCCTGGTTGATGTCCGCCCGGTTCGCGATCCTTCCTACCTGGAAGGCAAAGAACTCGAATTCAAGGTTATTAAGATTGATCGTAAGCGGAACAACGTTGTTGTTTCCCGCCGTGCGGTGGTCGAAACCGAGCTTTCAGCGGAGCGCGACGAACTACTGGAAAACCTGGAAGAGGGCATGACAGTCAAGGGTATCGTCAAGAACCTGACCGATTACGGCGCGTTTATTGATCTGGGTGGTGTTGACGGCCTGTTACACATAACTGACCTGGCCTGGAAACGCGTCAAACATCCTTCGGAAGTGTTGAACATTGGCGATGAAATTGAAGCCAAGGTGCTACGTTATGACCGCGAACGAAATCGAGTTTCGCTGGGCCTGAAGCAGCTGGGAGACGACCCCTGGGTCGATATTGCACGTCGCTATCCGGAAGGCACCCGATTGTTTGGTCGGGTCACCAACGTCACCGACTATGGCGCTTTTGTCGAAATTGAAGAGGGCGTAGAAGGCCTGGTGCATGTTTCCGAAATGGACTGGACCAACAAGAATGTACATCCCAACAAAATCGTACAATTGGGAGATGAGAAAGAAGTGATGGTCCTCGACATTGATGTCGAACGACGTCGTATTTCGCTTGGCATCAAGCAGTGCCAGTCCAACCCATGGGAAGAATTTGCCGCTACACATAACAAGAACGATCACGTTACCGGCAGCATCAAGTCGATCACCGACTTTGGCGTGTTCGTCGGTCTCGACGGCGGAATTGATGGCCTCATTCACTTGAGCGATCTTTCCTGGAGCCGGGAAGGCGAAGAGGCGGTGCGGGAATTCAAGAAGGGAGATGAAGTTGAAGCCATTGTGCTGGCAGTTGATCCTGAGCGTGAGCGAATTTCTCTAGGCATAAAGCAGCTTGGCGGAGATCCATTTTCATCCTACGTTGCCGAACACGGTAAGGGCTCTATCGTAAAAGGGAAGGTAACCAGTGTTGAGGCCAAGGGTGCGGTCGTAATCCTCGGTGATGATATCGAAGCTTATTTGCGCGCCAGTGAGTTGTCTCGCGATCGAGTGGAAGATGCACGTTCTATTCTTAACGATGGCGATGAGATTAAAGCCAAGATCACCACAATTGATCGCAAGAATCGAAAAATTTCGCTGTCTATAAAAGCCAAAGACATGCAGGATGAAACCCAGGCTGTAGAAGAGTATTCCCGTAAGGCTCCCACTGCGACCACTTCACTAGGTGAGGCGCTTAAAGAAAAACTGGGTTCTGGCGACGAAGACGAGTCGTAGCAATAATTGATAAAGTGGACGGGGTAGAAGGATATGACCAAGTCGGAGTTAATTGAGGCCTTAGCTGCCAAGCAACCACAGCTTGAGCACAAGGACGTTGAGTTAGCAGTCAAGGAATTGCTTGAGCAAATGTCATCTGCCCTGGCAATGGGGGACCGTATCGAAGTTAGAGGCTTTGGAAGCTTTTCGCTTCACTATCGCCCTCCGCGGGTGGGTCGCAATCCCAAAACCGGCACAACCGTACATGTATCCAATAAGTATGTGCCTCATTTCAAACCGGGAAAAGAGTTACGTGAACGCGTAAAAAATACGAATGGCGGAGATAGCCATTAGGATTTATCTGCGTTCCCGGACAGGGTACTATTAAAAGGCATCGGATATCCGATGCCTTTTTTTTGTGGAAAGGGCGGCGAATCAGTGAGGGTACGGAGGTAAAATGAAGCGCTTGTTTTATATTATCCTGACGGTGTTCATATTTTTTATCGGACTAACCTTCACGTTCCAGAATAGTCAAAATGTGGAATTGAGTTATTATTTTGGATGGCAATGGAAAGCGCCGTTGTCATTAATGCTGATTCTGGCAATAGCGATAGGAGTGGGTGCGGGTTACCTGGTAACCATGCGGGCGGTGATGCGTGCCCGTCGTGAGGTCATGCAGGCCAGAAAGGAGATAAGGCAGGTCGAGAAGGAAGTTGAAAATCTACGATCGCTGCCCATAAAGGATGTCATTTAACCTCCAGGATTTGATATGGATTTTGCTGCCGGTGGCGGCAGTGTCCGGGTGGTTAGCAGCGCGCGCGGACAGTAACCGAAAATCCAGGAAATCGGGTCAACTGATCGATCTTCCAGAGGCCTATTTTCGCGGCCTGAATTTCCTGCTTAACGAGCAACCGGATAAGGCAATCGAAGTCTTTATCAAGGTGCTGGAGGTTAATTCGGAAACAGCTGAAACGCATCTCGCACTGGGCAATCTTTTTCGTCGTCGAGGCGAGGTAGAAAGAGCCATCCGCATACATCAAAATCTGATCGCTCGTCCGTCACTGGACCGGGAGCAGCGTTCGCTAGCCTTGCTTGAATTGGGTCAGGACTATCTCAAGGCAGGATTGCTGGACCGAGCCGAGAATCTCTTTTCAGAGCTGGTTGAGAGCCGTATGTACAACGAGCAGGCACTGCGCTGGCTACTTAGTATCTATCAGCAGGAAAAGGAGTGGGAAAATGCTATCTCCACATGCCGCCGTCTTGTACGAATTACAAGAACGTCGATGGATGAAGTTATTGCCCATTACTATTGTGAGTTGGCAGAAATAAAAATGAAGGCAGGAGACCATAAAGCCGTTCGCTTGTTTCTTCGCAAGGCAATAGCGGTAGACAACAATTGTATTCGCGCCAGCATCTTGTTGGGCGATCTGGAGGCAGAGGAAAAGCGTGACCCGGAAGCGATTAAAACATGGAAACGGGTAGAACAGCAGGACCCTCAATTTCTTGGCGAAGTCGCAGTTCGCATCGGCGATGCCTATCGCCGTCTTGGCGATGAGGCCGGGCTGTACCAGTATATTGACGGCGCCCTGGAGCGCCAGAAAGACAATGGCCTGATGCTGGAACTGGTTAACATTATCAGGGATCGCGATGGTCTTGATGCTGCAGAAAAATATGTTGTTGGTTGGTTGCGTCGCAATCCTTCGGTGCAAGGCCTGGAACGGCTGATCGAATTAAATATGTTGCAGTCCGAAGGCGCGGCACGCGACGACTTAATGTTGCTGAAGGGGATAATCGAGAATCTGGGTGAACGACATCATGGTTACCTGTGCCAACATTGCGGATTTCGAGGCACAACCTTGCATTGGTTATGCCCTGGCTGCAGTCAATGGAATACCGTTAAGCCCGTATCCGAGCAGAACTCATAATATGACGAATGTAAAAAAAGCCAGGCCCCGGGTCATTCTTGCGCTCGATTATGCTGATGGCGCCACGGCGTTGTCGCTGGTTAGAAAGCTTAACAATGAAGATTGCCGGCTGAAGATCGGTCTTGAGCTATACACCGCAGCCGGTAACGATTTCGTTCGCGAACTGGTGGACAGTGGATTTGATGTATTTCTGGACCTTAAATTTCATGATATTCCCAATACTGTCGCGCAAACTTGCAGTGTAGTCGCATCGCTGGGTGTCTGGATGATCAATGTGCATGCGCTCGGGGGGCCGGCAATGATGCGGGCGGCACGTGAGGCGATCGATACCTGTTCGCATCAACCGCTACTGATTGGTGTAACGATATTAACCAGCCACGGCGGGCAAGAGCTAACATCAATTGGTATTGACGGTGACCCGACGTCGGCAGTTTTACGGCTCTCAAGATTAACGCAGGAATCCGGGCTGGATGGTATCGTGTGCTCCCCGCACGAGGTCTCCCTTTTACGCAGTGAACTGGGTGAAGATTTTAAACTTGTTACGCCCGGAGTGAGACCGCAGGGCAGCAACGCCGATGATCAGCAGCGTATCATGACACCGGCAGAGGCTATTGCTCAGGGTTCGGACTACCTGGTTATCGGACGCCCCGTTACCCAGGCCGACGACCCGGTTAGAGCTCTCGACGTCATCAATCAGCAGCTATCGGGCCAGCCCCGAGTTTGACCTGATTTGGGCTTGACTTAATGTTTGTCGGCAGTATGATGGCGATTCACCACAGGAAGTGGTGATGTAAAAAACATTAACTACCTACATGGAGGTTTCGCTATGAAGCTGTTTCAGGCTTTTACCCTTGCTCTATTTCTTGTATTTTCCAGCCAGTTTGTGACGGCCGCACCGGTCGATATCAATACAGCAAACGCCATGGCGATTGCAAATAGCATGAAAGGTGTTGGTATCAAAAAGGCAGAAGCCATCGTTGCTTATCGCAAAAAGAATGGCAATTTCAAGTCAATCGATGAGTTATCGAAAGTGAAGGGCATTGGTAAAAAAACCGTAGCTAAAAACCGAAAAAATATCGAGATAAAAAACTCCCGGTAATATCAGGCCTGACCTGATAAATTGACAGGGCGCCGATGGCGCCCTGTTTTTTTGTGCAGGAGAGACATTTGGTCGACAGTTTGTGTAAAAAACCCGATAATACCGGCACATATTGGCATATCTTAACGTTTGACCGAAATTCGAATGACAAAAAAGCGGTGATTCCCGAGCTCTTAAAAAAAATTGCACAAACCCGGGTGCTGGTGGTTGGTGACGCGATGCTGGATCGCTATTGGTATGGCGGTGTGGAGCGTATCTCACCGGAGGCGCCCGTTCCTGTGGTGGCCGTCAATAACAGCGAGGAACGCCCGGGTGGAGCGGCCAATGTCGCCAGCAACGTGACGGCGCTTGGAGCCCATTGCACAATGTTGGCGGTAACCGGTGACGATGCCGATGCCGATTCTCTTGATGCTATTTTAAAGGCTAAAGGCATTGAACCCAGGTTACTGCGGGATAAACTGGTAAAGACAACGGTTAAATTGCGTGTCGTCTCCCAGCAACAACAGCTGATCCGAATCGATTTTGAGGCACCGGCGAGCAAAGATGCTCGCAAAAAACTGCTGGACGACTATCTCTCGCACCTGAACGAGTTTGATGTAGTTATATTGTCAGATTACGGCAAGGGTGGGTTGGGCGACATTCGCGAAATGATCGTTGCAGCACACAAAAATAGCGTGCCACTGGTGATCGACCCCAAAGGCGATGACTATACGCTGTATCAGGGGGCTACTATGATTACGCCGAATCGCAAGGAATTTGAGATGGTGGCAGGGCACTTTCGCGATGAAGACGAACTGGTTGAAAAAGCGAAAGACATGGTGGAGCAACTGGAACTGGAATCAATCCTTGTTACCCGTAGTGAAGAGGGAATGAGTCTTATCAATCGTTCCGGGAATGTCGTACATATGCCGGCGCGCGCGCGAGAGGTTTTTGACGTAACCGGTGCCGGTGATACCGTCATCGCAACAATTGCGACAGCCTATGCCGCCGACGCCGAGCCCGCCGACGCCTTGCATCTTGCCAATATTGCCGCAGGTATTGTCGTAGGCAAGCTCGGTTCGGCGACCGCGACACCGGAGGAAATCGGTCTTGAGTATGAACGAGAGGAAAACTAGAAAATGTTCGTGGTAACAGGCGGCGCCGGTTTTATTGGTTCCAATATTGTCAAGGCGCTGAATAGACGCGGTGTTGAGGACATTATTGTTGTCGACAATCTGGAAAAAGCCGACAAATTTCTTAATCTAGCCGATTGCGAAATCGCCGATTTCCTTGATAAACGTGACTTTATAGAACGTATCAGGTCCGGTGCCATCAAAGAAAAGTTTGATGTGGTGTTTCATGAAGGGGCTTGTTCCAACACCATGGAGCACAATGGTCTCTATATGATGAACAACAATTACGAATATTCGAAAACGTTACTGCATTATTGTCAGGACATGGACACACCGCTTCTTTATGCTTCATCTGCCTCGGTTTATGGTGGAGGTAGCGTGTTTAAGGAAGAACGTAGATACGAAGCGCCGCTGAATGTTTACGGTTATTCCAAGTTTCTGTTTGACCAATACGTGCGTCGTAATTGGTCAAAACTGAAATCGCAGGTCGCAGGTTTCCGATACTTTAACGTCTATGGCCCTCGTGAGCAGCACAAAGGGCGTATGGCCTCCGTTGCATTCCATCACTTCAATCAGTATCGGGAAACAGGAAAAGTAAAACTGTTTGAGGGTTACGATGATTATGGCAATGGTGAGCAAAGCCGGGACTTTGTCTCGGTTGAGGACGTGATAGCAGTGAATTTCTGGTTCCTCGACCATGCGGACAAGACCGGCATTTTCAATCTTGGCACAGGCCGGGCCCAGCCATTTAATGATATTGCGATATCAACCGTGAACACACTTCGCCGGGCAGAAGGCGAAGAAATGCTTTCCCTTGAAAAAATGGTCAAAGAAAAGATCGTTGAATATATTGATTTTCCTGACGCCCTGAAAGGAAAGTATCAAAGCTATACCGAGGCAGATATCAGCGCGTTAAGGGCCGTCGGGTATGATCAGGAATTCCTGACGGTCGAGCAAGGTGTGGGCCGGTACGTGAAACACCTGTTGACGAATTCCGCGGAATAATAGCGGGGCGAATCAATCGTATGAATATTTGCCCGGTTATATTGTCAGGTGGTTCGGGAACACGGTTGTGGCCACTATCTCGCGAATTCTATCCCAAACAGCTGCTGGCGCTTACCGGCGAGCGTACCTTCCTGCAGGAAACGGGACGTCGCCTTGATGGCATAGAAAACGTCCTTCCGCCGATCGTTGTATGCAATGAGGAGCATCGGTTTCTCGTTGCGGAACAGCTGCGAGAAGTGAACGTGTTTCCGTCTTCGATTATCCTGGAGCCGGTTGGGCGAAATACTGCACCGGCGCTGGCACTGGCGGCCATTTCATTGCTGGAGCAAGGTGCTGATCCGGTAATGCTGGTAATGCCGGCCGATCATGTCATTTCCGATGTCACAACTTTTCAGGCCGTTGTTAAAGAAGGCGCGAAACTTGCTGCAAAAGACCGGCTGGTTACTTTTGGTATTGTGCCAAACTCCCCCTCCACCGGTTATGGTTATATCAAGAAAGGAACCGGATCTGATGTCGAAACCTTTGTCGAAAAACCCGACCTTGAAACAGCAAAGATTTACGTGGAATCGGGCGACTACCTGTGGAACAGCGGTTTATTCATGCTAAAGGCGTCGATCTGGATGAAAGAGCTGCATCGTTTTCGTTCAGAAATCGCAATTGTTGTTGAAGAGGCATACAGGAAAGGCAAGGAAGACCAGGATTTTTTTCGCGTTGATCAGAAGCTATTCGTCGGCTGTCCCAGTGATTCGATAGACTACGCTGTGATGGAGAAGACTGACCGGGCGTCAATACTTCCCCTTGAGGCCGGCTGGTCAGATATTGGTGCCTGGTCGTCGCTATGGGAGGTCTCGGAGCGGGACAGTTCGGGCAATGTGTTTGTGGGGGATGCGATTGCACACAATACTAAAAACACTATGGTGATCGCCCAACATCGTGTGGTTGCGACAATTGGAATTGACAATTTGATTGTTGTCGAGACCCCTGATGCAGTTCTGGTTTGTCACAAGGAACAGGCGCAGGATGTCAAAGAAATTGTAGCTCGATTGAAGGCTGACGATCGAGTGGAGTATCAGGTACATCGAAAGGTATATCGCCCCTGGGGCAGTTACGAAGGTATCGATGCCGGTGAGCGGTTCCAGGTTAAACGCCTCACCGTGAAGCCTGGTGCCGCTTTGTCGCTGCAGTCCCACAAACACCGAGCAGAGCACTGGATTGTCGTTAGTGGGACTGCCCGGGTAACGCGGGGCGAGGAGGTGTTTGAACTGGGAGAAAATGAATCAACCTATATAGCAATTGGTATGAAGCATCGACTTGAGAACCCCGGGAAAACCCCGCTTGAAATTATTGAGATACAGTCTGGTGGTTATCTTGGTGAAGATGACATTATCAGATACGAAGACATCTATAATCGAGTGACCAGAAAATGAATAAGAAAGCTCTAATTACAGGCATCACCGGACAAGATGGTGCCTATCTGGCGGAATTTCTGCTGGAGAAGGGGTATGAAGTTCACGGCATAAAACGTCGCACCTCCTTGTTCAATACAGACCGTATTGATCACCTTTACCAGGATCCCCATGAAACAGGAGTGAAGCTTTTCTTGCACCACGGGGACATGACTGATTCAAGTAGCCTGATCCGCATTATTCAGCAAGTACAACCGGACGAGATATATAATCTTGCAGCACAAAGCCACGTTCAAGTGTCCTTTGAAGAGCCCGAATACACAGCAGACTCGGATGCAATAGGTGCGCTGCGTTTGCTCGAGGCGATCAGGATATTGGGGCTGGAAAAGAAAACACGGTACTATCAGGCATCCACCTCTGAACTATTCGGCAAAGTACAGGAAACTCCACAAACAGAGAAAACACCATTTTATCCCCGTTCGCCCTATGCGGTTGCCAAACTTTATGCCTACTGGATAACCATTAATTACCGCGAAGCCTATGGCATGTACGCCTGCAATGGCATCCTGTTTAATCATGAGTCACCTGTCCGCGGTGAAACCTTTGTGACGCGAAAGATTACTCGCGCCCTGGCACGTATCCGTCTCGGATTACAGGACTGTCTCTATTTGGGCAATCTGGACGCAAAGAGGGATTGGGGGCATGCTAAAGACTATATTAAGATGCAATGGCTCATGTTGCAGCAGGAGGAGCCAGACGATTTTGTCATCGCGACAGGGAAACATTTCAGTGTTCGCGAATTTGTAAATGTAGCCGCCGCTCATTTAGGGATAACCATTAAATGGCAGGGGGAGGGTCTAGACGAAACCGGAACCGTCGAAGCAATATCAGATAACGAGATCAGTGAACATATATTCCGTCAATTGGAGCCGGGCGACGCTATTGTCAGGGTTGATCCAAAATATTTCCGGCCGACAGAAGTTGAATCGCTGCTCGGAGACCCCTCAAAAGCGAAACAAGTGCTGGGCTGGACGCCAGTAATTACCTTCGAAGATCTGGTCTCGGAAATGGTTATCGAAGACTTAAAGTCTGCTGAGCGAGACGAGCTGGTTAAACGGCACGGATTCTCGGCCTACGATTATCATGAATAGATATCTGTAGAAGTGAGGTGCAGGAACTCAGGAGCAAAAGAGAAAGAGAGCCAAATACAACGGCAGCATCACGGATGCGGAAGAATCTCTGCGAATAGCTGAAATTATGAGTACTAAAAATCCCTCACGTCCTACACCTGACGCGACGCAGATGCGGAAGGATTCCCGCATCTACGTCGCGGGTCACCGCGGTCTTGTCGGTTCGGCGATAATGCGCCAGCTACATGCAAAGGGATATTCTAACATTGTTACAAGAACCCACATCGATCTGGACCTAACAGAGCAACAGGCGGTGCGTGAGTTTTTTCAGGAAGAAAAATTAGGATACATCTTTCTCTGCGCAGCCAAGGTAGGCGGGATTGTCGCGAATTCAACTTTCCCCGCAGATTTCATTTATCAAAACCTGCAAATACAAGACAACATAATTCACGAAGCCTGGAGGACGGACGTAAAGCGATTGTTGTTTCTGGGTTCATCCTGCATATACCCGCGGGATTGTCCGCAACCCATCAAGGAAGAGTACCTGTTAACCGGCCCACTTGAGGCAACTAATCGTGCCTATGCTGTGGCAAAAATAGCAGGCATCGAAATGTGCTGGTCCTACAATAAGCAATACGGCACACAATATCTTTCTATTATGCCAACAAATTTGTTCGGTCCCGGGGATAATTATAATCTCGAAACTTCCCATGTCGTTCCGGCGTTAATTCGAAAAATGCACGAAGCAAAAGAGAGTGGTGCCCGTTCAGCTCAGGTTTGGGGGAGCGGTGCGCCCAAAAGAGAGTTTCTATACAGTGATGATCTGGGTGAGGCAGCATTGCATTTGATGACCATAGATGATCGACTATATACAGCCATGGTAGCGAACCACGAGTCGCCACCATTGATCAATATCGGTTCGGGAAAGGATTTGACGATTAAAGAGCTGGCCGAGCTTATCAAAACGGTTGTAGGTTTTGAGGGGAATATAGACTGGGACCAGTCCAAGCCAGATGGCACGCCACGCAAGCTACTGGACATCTCAAAAATATCTCAATTGGGCTGGAAGGCTGAGCACTCGCTCAAGGAAGGTATTCGAAAAGCATACGCTGATTTTCTGAATACCAGGGAGTCGGGTGCGCAAACTACAATTACGGGGTAGATATACCACATTTTCTTGTCTTCGAGGTTGGGCATGAAGCCCTGATATTTCTTGTCCGCGAATCCATGTCTAGAGCATGGGTACCAAATATTTTGTCCTTACAGCCATATACAAACCGTTTATGCGAAACAGACTAAAAGTTACGATATTAAAATGACCGATATTCTTGTTGCTGGTGGCGCCGGATATGTCGGTTCCCACATGGTCAAGTTGCTGCTTAAGAAAGGACATGGTGTTACGACACTGGACAATCTTTCAAGTGGATATCGGGACGCGGTGGTTGGCGGTGAATTCATAGAGGGAGATCTGGCGGATCAGGAGTTGCTTGAAAAAATATTCGTTGATAAAAAGTACGATGAAGTAATACATTTTGCATCACATATCCAGGTAGGCGAGTCGGTACAGAAACCCGGAAAATACTATCGTAACAATTTCTCTAACACGCTTAATTTGCTCGATACCATGGCCAGGCACGGGATCACGCGCTTCATTTTTTCCTCATCCGCCGCGGTATACGGCGTTCCTGAAAATACGCCGGTTGATGAAAAACATCCCAAACGGCCGATTAACCCGTACGGTCTGTCCAAGTGGATGGTCGAACAGGCACTGGAGAACTATGACAAGGCGTATGGATTGAAGTCGACTAGCTTGAGGTACTTTAATGTAGCGGGTGCCGATCCTGGTGGTGAACTGGGAGAAAGACACGATCCAGAGACGCATTTGATTCCGTTGGTTTTGCAGGTGGCGTCGGGGCGAAGGGAAGATATTAGCATATACGGGCGGGATTACCCGACTAAAGATGGAACCTGCATTCGGGATTATATCCATGTCAGTGATCTCTGTGATGCCCACCTGTTGGCCCTTGAGGCACTATCAGATGGAGCTTCCACTGGAGCCTACAATCTTGGCAACGAAAATGGTTTCTCGGTGCAGGAGGTGATAGACACAGCGCAACACGTTACCGGAAGATCGATTAAGGTAGTGGATGCGCCAAGGCGAACAGGCGATCCACCTGTGTTGGTTGCAGCTGCAGAATTGGCGAAGAAAAAGCTGGGTTGGGAGCCGAGATATCCAGAATTGGAGACAATAATTGAACATGCCTGGGAATGGGAAAAACGGGATTGAGGATTGATAACCAGGGACCAAGGGCCCTATATTGGCAAGAACTGGTCCGTTTGACCATTATTCTGCTCTACACTTAGGTTGATTCCCGGGGCACGATAAGATGTGGAATGCCATTCGTACGACTTGATCTGGATATTGCAGTCAGCGCTTTTCCGTAAAGATGGCGACGACCGTTTCCAGGTGATGTGATTGGGAGACAGGAGTTTTGACAACAGAAAAAAAAATTAGGAAGGCGGTTTTTCCTGTGGCTGGTCTGGGAACCCGTTTTCTGCCTGCAACCAAGGCGAGCCCGAAAGAAATGCTGCCCGTCGTGGATAAGCCGCTGATTCAATATGCGGCAGAAGAGGCGATTGCGGCGGGTATTGAACTTCTTATCTTTATAACCGGACGCGGAAAAAGAGCAATCGCAGATCATTTTGACGTATCTTATGAGCTGGAGGCCGAGCTTGAGCAGAAGAATAAACATGCACTGTTGCAAGAAGTGCAAGGAATTCTGCCCAGGAAAGTGAGCGCCGTTTTTATACGGCAACCCATGGCGCTGGGTCTGGGTCATGCAGTAAGTATGGCCAAAAGTGTGGTTGGAGATGAACCGTTTGCGGTATTGTTAGCGGATGATTTGATCGATAGTGAGAAACCCTGCCTGTTGCAAATGGTCGAAATTTATAATGAGATCGGCGGTAGTATGTTGGGAGTGCAAGATGTACCGAAGGAACAGGTCAATCAGTACGGTATTGTCGAAACAAAGGGTGAGCCCGTAACCCGGCGCTTGACCCCGATCAGCGGTATAACAGAAAAGCCTGACCCGGCCGATGCACCGTCAACACTTGGTGTGGTAGGTCGCTATATCCTCTCGCCGAAGATATTTTCATACCTCGAGAAAACGAACGAAGGTGCCGGAGGGGAAATTCAGTTGACTGACGCCATTGCCGGCATGCTGAATGAGGAACCTGTCTATGCGTACGAATTCGAGGGCGCGCGTTATGATTGCGGTAGCAAGCTGGGGTATCTCGAGGCCACGGTGCAATACGGACTGAAACACAAAGAACTTGCGGCCGATTTTCGCGCATTTCTGCAAAAACTGGAACCTTGACCGGTATGCAGTCTTAATTCATGAAAAAAATTAACGCTCAATCCTCTCTGCAGATATTACGGGAGGCGGAGTGCCTGTACTCAATCACTGATGTTGAGGCGGCGATCAATGAAATGGCCCAGGTTATTACCACGGAGTTTGCCGACGATGACCCCATCGCTGTCTGCGTGCTCAATGGGGGTGTGGTATTGTTCGGAAAGTTATTGCCGTTGTTGGGTTTCCCGCTTGAAACAGATTATGTTCACGCAACGCGGTATGTCGATAACGTGCCGGGGCAAGAACTCGACTGGATTGCGGGGCCCAATTATAGTCCCAATGGCCGCACTATATTATTGATCGAAGATATTCTGGATGAAGGCACAACACTTGAAGGTATTGCTCGGTATTATCATAATGCAGGTGCGAAACGTGTTGTAACTATTGTATTGGTAGTTAAAGATCGAGACCGGCCGACTGATATCAAAGTGGACATTGAAGGACTACGCGTGCCCGATCGTTACGTATTTGGTTATGGCATGGATTACAAGGGTTATCTCAGAAACGCTCCAGGAATTTTCGCAGAAAAGGAATAGATTTTGGCATTGATCGCAATTATTGGCGGCAGCGGGCTTACCAACCTCAAGAATATGAAGATCACGCGCCGTGAAGTGATCCGAACGCCTTATGGCGAACCTTCCGCTCCCATGGTGTACGGCGAGATAGAAGGAACAGAAATCGCATTCCTGCCACGCCACGGACCGCGTCATACCATTCCGCCGCACGAAATAAATTATCGCGCTAATATTTGGGCGCTGAAGAACGCGGGTATTACCCGTGCGATCGCTATTGCCGCTGTCGGGGGTATAAGCAAGAACTACCAATCACCATGTTCCATCGCCATTCCCGATCAAATAATTGACTACACTTATGCACGCGAACACACGTTTTTTACGGGCGCAGACAAACAGGTAACACACGTGGACTTTACCCATCCTTACTGCGACGAATTACGACTGTCGCTGGTAAAGGCGGCTACCAATATAGATTTGGCAGTAATAAGCAAAGGCACCTATGGTGCGACTCAGGGTCCACGATTTGAAACTGCTGCGGAAATACAGCGCATGGAAATAGATGGCGCTGACGTTGTTGGCATGACTGGCATGCCGGAAGCAGGTCTCGCCCGTGAACTTGGCCTGTGTTATGCGGCCATTGCTTTGGTGGTAAATCCGGCTGCCGGAAAAAGCGACAGCAAGATTACGCTGAAAGAAATAGATCAGAATCTGATAAATGGCATGAGTCAGGTGCGCCGTCTGCTGGAATCCGCCATAGCGGTATGCTCGAAATAGAGCGAAATCTAGTTCGTGCTAATGCCAACCTTCTTTATCTGCACCAGCACTCCAAATTTAGGATGATCAAAATACTGAATCTCATTTGATCGAATCCGACGCCGCTCGCGCAATTGATAAGCAACCTGTTGCGAGTTATCCACCGCTCCCTGGAAAATCGATTTCGATCCACTCTGGAGAAAAATCAGATTCAGATTTACGTGCAGGAAACGGCTTATGAAGAACTTGAAAGTACCGTCCAGTTCACCGTCCTCACTCGCAAGACGAACCAATCGTGCGCTGGACTGAGGGTCGGCATTCTGAATCCATTGTTTGTGTACCAACACACGATAGCGACTATCTGTATCGAGTTTTTCGCGCGCTTTCGTCAGGTCGGAGTCTTCCCGTGGCAATGCCGTTACCTCAATAGCCTTGTCGATATCCTTGAGCTCCATATTAATACGCTCATTCGTCCACAGCTCGTTTCCCTCCAGTTCATTCTGAATATTCTGAAAGACTATTACTTCAATTTCATACACACGGGGTGGCGACGTGCCGGTGGCGGTGGGTGCCTCTTCTGCCATGACAAGGGCCGGCAGTAGAAGGAGGGCGACAAATATCAGTGAATTTTTCACGGTTGTTCCAAATAGTCTTTCGTTAATTCCGGGCCTATAGTATGAACACATTTTGCGCTAAATTCGAGAGGACCTGATAGTGCCGGCACGACCAGTTTTAAAAATGGGTGACCCCCTGTTATTTAGCGAAGCCGAACAGGTTACCGATTTCAATACATCCGGGCTCGATCGCCTGATCGAGGATATGTTCGATACCATGAATGCTGAATCGGGCGCTGGCCTGGCGGCGCCCCAAATCGGTGTGTCACAGAGAGTAGTGATTTTCGGTCTTGAGGCCAACCCACGATACCCGGATGTCGAAGAGGTTCCGATGACCGTACTCATCAATCCGATTATTGAACCGATGAGCGAAGAAATCGAGCAAGGCTGGGAGGGGTGTCTCAGCGTACCGGGTTTGCGTGGTCTGGTACCGCGCTATACCAGTATTCGCTACCGCGGGATGAATCAAGAGGGGGAATCGATCGAATGTCTCGCGTCAGACTTCCATGCCCGCGTGGTACAACACGAGTGCGACCATCTCAATGGTATTCTCTATCCCATGCGTATTCAGGACATGCGTAACTTTGGCTATGAGGCCGTCCTGTTCCCGGACCTGTAGCTAGTCATCCATCCCGACAGGTGCCAGGGAATCGAGTACCGTTGTGATTACCTGCATTCGCGATTGAGCTTCCGGCATATCCTTGCTGATACGAATACGTTCGGGTCCTTCGAGCCGGTAAGTGCGTGGCTCCGATTGCAGCAATGCAATAACACTCGCAGGGTCAACCTGTGTCTTGGCGTGAAAGTCCACTCGTGCGCCTTTTGGCCCCACGTCAATTTTCCTGATGCCAAGAGCATCCGCCCGGTTGCGTAGCGATGTGATTTCAAATAATAGTGTTGCCGGTTCCGGCAGTAAGCCAAAACGATCGATTACCTCTTCACGCAGCGCCACCAGGATCTCGTCAGACCTGGCGTTACTGATGCGTTTGTAGAGTACCAGGCGCATATGAATGTCCGGTAGATAGCTGTCAGGAAGTAAAACCGGCACATGGATATTGATTTCGGCACCGCCGTGGCGTGTTTCTTCCAGATCCAGCGTTTGCCCCTTTCGCAGTGATGCCACGGCCCGATTTAATAACTCGGAGTACAGAGAGAATCCAACCTCATCGATTTCCCCGCTTTGCGATTCTCCCAGCAGCTCGCCCGCGCCCCGAATTTCGAGATCGTGTGATGCCAGCGAGAATCCCACACCCAGCTCTTCCAGCGATTCAATTGCAACCAGCCGTTTCCAGGCATCACTGCTGATGGATTGGCGCGGTGGTCGGATGAGATACGCGTAGGCCCGATGGTGTGAGCGCCCGACGCGACCGCGGAGTTGGTGCAATTGTGCCAACCCGAATTTGTCAGCACGTTCAATGATGATGGTGTTGGCCGTGGGTACGTCGATACCGGATTCGATAATGGTAGAGCACAACAGGATATTGAATCGCTGGTGATAAAAATCGAGCATGACCTGTTCAAGCTCGCGCTCGGGTAACTGTCCGTGCGCCATGTGTATCTCGGCCTCCGGAACCATGTCAGCCAGTTTTTTAAGTGTCTTATCCATGGTGCGCACCTCGTTGTGCAGATAAAACACCTGGCCGCCACGGCGGATCTCACGCAGGCAGGCTTCACGAATCAAACCCGCATTCCATTCCATTACAAACGTTTTTACCGCTGTACGTTCCCGGGGCGGTGTGGCAATAATGGAGATGTCACGCAGGCCCGCCATGGCCATGTTCAGCGTGCGCGGGATCGGCGTGGCGGTCAGGGTGAGAATGTCAGTGTCCGCACGAAGTCTTTTCAGGCGCTCTTTCTGACGCACGCCAAAGCGGTGCTCTTCGTCAATAATAGTCAGGCCCAAATCCTTGAACTGAATATCGTGTTGCAGCAATCGGTGGGTACCGACGACGATATCAACGGATCCACTGGCCAACTGCTGCAATACAACCTCTTGTTCCTTTTTGCTGCGAAATCGCGACAGGATATCGATTTTCACCGGTAGCTCCGCAAATCGATCAACGAAATTCTGGTAGTGCTGTTGTGCTAACAGCGTAGTGGGCGCCAGAATCGCAACTTGTTTCAGACCATGCGTCGCCAGGAACGCGGCTCGCATGGCCACTTCAGTTTTGCCAAAACCAACATCACCACACACCAGCCGATCCATGGGTTTATTCGACGTCATGTCGCCGATGAGCTCGTTAATTGCGCGTCCCTGGTCCGGTGTTTCCTCAAACGGAAAGGCCTCGGCAAAGGCGGCATACTGTTCGTCTGGCGTCGGAAAGGCGAAACCTTCGCGTGTTTCCCGCAGGGCATGGACTTCCAGCAGCTCGACAGCGGCATCGTGCGCCTTCTTTTGCGCGCGTTTTCTGGCCTTTTCCCAGGCGTCGCCGCCGAGCTTGTGCAGCGGTGCATTCTCGGGGTTCGTGGCGGTATATCGGCTGATAAAGTGCAGCGACACCACCGGCAGGTAAATCTTGTCTCCGCCAGCGTATTCCAGTGTCAGAAATTCGGTATTGCCATCGCCCACATCCAGCGTCTGCAGTCCCAGGTAGCGTCCGATGCCATGGTCTTCGTGGACCACCGGATCGCCAGGTTTAAGCTCCGCAAGGCTGCGGATGATGGAGTCGCTGTCACGCACGGTGCCGGCGCGACGGCGTTGCTGGATAGCGCGTTCACCGTAGAGCTGGGCCTCGGTAATAACGCTAATGGCGGAATCTGGCAGTACCAGTCCTTTGTCGACATCTGCAACAGTCAGTGACAGTGGCTGGTCACCCTGGAGGAATGTTTGCCAGCCATCGACATCGACCGACTCCAGTTTGTGGTCCCGTAACAGTGCTTTCAGCGTTTCGCGTCGGCCGGGGCTGGAGGCCGCCAATAATACGCGGCCGTTATAATTTTCTATGTATTCGCACAACTTACGATAGGGTTGCTCACTGCGACGATCCACCGGCAGGTTGGGTGGTGTCCGGGTGGCAAAGAGCGTCACCGGGATGACGGACCGCGTCTGCCTTTCATCATCGCGGAAGGCCAATAACTTGATATTAGTGTGTTTATTGAGTCCGTTAGCTATTTCCTCCGGGGACAGGAACAGGTCGGCTGGCGGTACCACCGGGCGTTCGCTATCAAAGCGTAACTGCTCGTAGCGCTCCGCTGTCTCACGGGTAAAGGTTTCGGACGTCAGGGTAATGGCCTCGTCATAGATACACAGGGCGGTTTGCGGCAAGTAGTCAAAGAATGAGGCCAAGGTCTCGAAATAGAGCGGAAGATAGTACTCCGCGCCAGACGGGGCGATGCCATTACTGACATCGCGGTAGATTGAACTTTTCTGCGGGTCGCCCGCAAAACGGGCGCGAAATGCCTGTCGAAAGTGCTTGCTACCGGCCTCGGTCATGGGGAATTCCCGAGCAGGTAGCAATTCTATTTCGCCAAGCTTGTCGTGCGAGCGCTGGGTCCCGGGGTCAAAGGTGCGAATGGACTCGACTTCATCGCCAAACAGATCAACCCGGTAGGGAGTTGCACTGCCCATCGGGTAGAGGTCGATCAGGCCGCCGCGGATGGCGAATTCACCCGGTTCTATCACCTGGCTTACCGCCTGATAACCGGCGTGAGACAGCCGCTCACGGAATTCGTGACTATCGAGGGTTTCTCCGGCATGGAGCAGGAAGCTGTGACCATTGACGAACTCCGGTGGGCACAGTTTATGCATGAGTGTGGTGATGGTAGCGATCACGATGCCGCGTTTAAGGTCCGGCAGCCGGTACAGGGTCTGCAGGCGGCGCGACACAATGTCCGGGTGCGGCGAAAAGGCATCATAGGGCAGGCTTTCCCGGTCCGGGAAAATCAGTATCGGCAGATCGGTAGCCAGTTGGGCGTAAAAGCGGATCTCTTCCAGGATTTGGTAGCTGGTACGGACTTCCGGCAGTACCACAAGCACGGGACCCTGGTGGGCCTTGGCGGCCTCAACGATGGCCAGACCGCGCGCACTACCATAGAGACGGCTCCAGACGCCAGCAGCGCCTGTTGAGACGGGTATTTCCGGGTTAAGCGGTGAGATCTCCGGTGACTTTCGTTCGGTTTTAAGGTCTACCAAGGTACCGGGTTTCGCTAAAAAAGGGCGCGTATTGTACCTTAGCTGTAAAAGCGTGCACGAAAATGAAAACTGTTGCCATTACCGTATGTTAGAGGCATAATTTAAACCATAATGAAATCATTCTTGAGTAAATTGAATGGTTTTTATAATAACAACCAGATAAGGAGCAGGCCCAATGAGCAAAAAGGCCAAATTGAAGGTTGGCGATTGCGTTTTCTATCCGTCCGCCGGGGTGGGCGCTGTTGAAGCGATCGAAGATGTCTTTATCGCCGGTACGGTAGACCCCTGTTTTGTAATCCGCATCAAAGAATCCGGCATGGTGGTTAAAGTGCCGCAGGCCAACGTGAAGAATAGTGGCATCCGGCCGCTACTATCCACCCGTAGAATAAAAGAGCTGTTTCGTATCCTTGAAAGCGAGTGCGCCCTGCGTGTTACCGGTGGCAACTGGACCGAGCGCTGCAAGGACCTGGACCGTCGCATCAACGGCGACTCCTGCATGGAGCTGGCTGAAGTGGTACGCGACCTGATGTCCTGGAAGATGCAATCGGGACTTTCGTTTGAGGAGTCCATGTTGCTGGAGACTGGATCTACCTATTTGTCGCATGAACTGGCCGCCGTAAGAGAAATCGAGCCCGAAACCGCTTATGACGAAATCGTCAAACATGTCTCCAAGGGCGTGCAGAGCAAAGCGGTCGCTTAATCAGGTTAAAGCGGTCGTCTTATTATTAAAGTGAATTGAACGCACACACTGGCATCTGGGCACTTATTCCCGCGGCCGGTGCCGGTAGCCGTATGGGCACGTCAGTGCCTAAGCAATATCTCCCCCTGTTAAACGAAACCGTGATTGCCATTACAATAAAACGTGTGGCGAGTTTTCCTGCGATCAAGGGCGTCTACGTTGGTATCGCGCCGGATGATTCACGATGGACCGAGGTCGAGAAACAGCTGAAAGGGATGCCCACCCCAATTGAAACCTATATCGGAGCAGACACGCGCGCGCGAACGGTGCTGAACGGACTAGCGGCATTGTCCAAAAAAGCTGGAAAAGGAGACTGGGTGCTGGTACACGATGCCGCTCGGCCCTGTGTGCGTCATGACGATATCAGCAAACTTCTTGGCGAAGTGAGTGGAACCGATGACGGTGGTATTCTGGCATTGCCGGTAGCAGACACGGTGAAACAAACCGATAGTAAAGATCGTATCGAAAAAACAGTATGTCGCGAAAATTTGTGGCGTGCGTTAACACCACAATATTTCCCTATCAGGGATTTAATGGATGCAATGACGACAGCACTGGAAGAGGGTGCCGAGATAACGGACGAGGCCTCGGCCATGGAACATATCGGCGCCAAACCTAAATGCATTGCTGGCCATGCCGACAATATCAAGATTACCTATCCTGCCGATCTTGCATTGGCGGAAATGTATTTAAAAAAACAAAATAAGGAATCCAGTTCATGATGCGTGTCGGCCATGGTTATGATGTCCATGCCCTGGTCGAGGGTCGTGATCTGATCCTGGGGGGTGTCAAGATTCCGCATTCAAAAGGACTGCAAGGCCACTCCGATGCCGATGTATTAATACATTCAATTTGCGACGCCTTGCTCGGTGCCGCTGGTCTCGGTGATATTGGCCGCCACTTCCCGGATAAAGATGAACAATTGAAAAATATCGACAGTCGCATCCTGTTGCGCCACGTTCGCGAGATGCTGGAGGACAGTGCTTGGAAAGTCGGTAATGTCGACGCCACCATCATCGCCCAGGCGCCAAAACTTGCTCCTCATATTTCTCAAATGATTGAATACCTCGCCGACGATTTACGAGTAGAACAAAGCCAGGTTAATGTTAAGGCCACCACAACAGAGAAACTTGGTTTTATCGGTCGGGAAGAGGGCATCGCCGTTGAGTCGGTGGCACTTATCAGGAAAATTCGAATTGAATAAGGTATCAGTTATTTCGGGAAATTGCTGAATGCGGGCAAGTTAGCATAACTTTGACATTCCAGTTTTATTGATGTCATTCCGGCGCATGCCGGAATCCAGGGGCGCCAGGGAGAGGCATGGAACGACAATCGTATGTATATCTGTTGGCTAGTAAGCGAAACGGGATGTTATACGCGGGTGTGACTTTAAATCTGGTGAAGCGGGTTTGGAGGATAAAGGTGATGGAGGAGCTGAACCCACGCTGGCGGGATTTGTATCCTGGTCTGTTGTGATGAAGTTTATGTGTGTTGCCTATTGTGTGGTTTCTGGATTCCGGCATGTGCCGGAATGACGGAGCAGTGAATGGATGCCACCCTGGATTTGATACAGGTCGGAAAGACGGATCGCGATGTTTCACTTCAGCGAAGTGAAAATTCTGGTATGACACAAGATATATCAACTGCCTCAATTCTCGAGAAACTCCGTGAAGAATAAGCCGAAAAAACCGGACACAGCCTCTCTAACCAGTAAAAAGGGCGGTTACAGTTATTCTGTAACCGACGAACAGCTGGCGCATTTTTCCAGTCTGTCGCCTGGTGATCGACTCAGGTGGGTTGACGACACACGAAAATTTATCCTGATGGCGGAAACGGCGGAGACAAGAAAAATACGGGAGAGACTGAGAGCAGGTAAATGAAGGGTTAACTTATACACTAATAATCAGTCATTTATAGCAGTAATCAAACGTTATTTCTAACAATATTTCTACCTACGCATCGCCTTATTTCACCCGAAATTATTTTCATCCGTGTCGGTTGCCACTCTCCTGATACCGAGAAAACTCACCTTCGAACTCCCAGGCCGACCCGATTGCAATATCAATCCCTGCTTGTGCCTCGGGCGAGAGTGAGCCATCACTGGCGGTCTCTGGTGAAAATGCCGCCATCGCCTGCACCAGAATCTCTACTTTTTCTGCTTCCAGTTCGTATCCATTACTGGTTTCAAATTCTTCGATGGGGAAGTCGTCATCATTGTGACGGTCTTCCGGATTCATAGTATCGGTGGTCAGCGGGTACCAGTCTTCGACGGTAAGAGAATCATTGGTTCCAAGAATGCTGACCTGAAGATTGGCACCATTTTGCTGGAACCAGAGTTTGTCGATATTGATACCGTTACCAAAATAAACCTCGGCGCTATCGCGCTCCCTGGGTTCGTGTTTCTCATCATCATCCAGAGTCAAAAAGCCGGTAGCATCCTGGGTAATCGTGTCCTGTCCGTCACCCAAACCAAACAGGACCGTGTCTTCGTCATCGCCAATGATGATGCGATCGTTGCCGGCACCACCGATTAACGTATCTTCTCCTTTTCCGCCATAGAGCGTGTCGGTCCCGGCGCCACCAATAAGGGTATCGTTGCCCTTGCCGCCATTGAGGATGTCGTTACCATAACCGCCATCCAGCACATCCTTGCCTTTACCGCCGACCAGGGTGTCATCGCCCCCCTGGCCAAAGAGACTGTCGTTGCCTTTTTCGCCGTAGAGGATGTCGTTGCCGGTACCGGCGTAAACGATATCGTTTCCCTTGCCGGCGTAGATGGTGTCATCGTTGCGTCCGGTTACGATCACGTCATCTTTTTTCGTTCCGAAGTGGTCTATTTTCTGAATCACCAGATCGGCGAAGGCAACGCTGGAGCCATCGGAAAAGTTGGCCCGCTCAATGGGCAAGGACCCGTCGCTATTCAAGGCAATGTCCATGCCCTGGTCCGGGGTCTCGTTGCCATTGATATCCAACAGACGTAATTGGGCGTACGGGATTCCACTAATATCACCATACCGCACTGCGACATTATCAAATGTAATGCCGTCACCAAATACGATGGCGTCATTACCGGCATCATCGCGCACCAGATCAAG
>JBGMQT010000018.1:0-36014 GCA_048060695.1 Acidiferrobacterales bacterium | reverse complement strand
TTACCCCTGTCTTTGCCCGCACCACCGCCGAAGGTACATTGATGCGCCGCAAAATCGAACCGGTCACCACCCCCATTTTTGAACGCTTCGCCATACTGCTTGGCCAATAACAGTCCCCGCCTTCCCTTGAAACCGGCCCGGAAAACCCCACAATACCGATCAAGTCGTCAAAAAATGGAGTAAAACTCAAATGAGCGTCACCGCCCGCAAAGAAACCCTGGGCTTCCAGACGGAAGTAAAACAGTTGCTGGATCTAATGATCCATTCGCTCTACAGCAACAAGGAGATCTTTTTACGTGAACTGATCTCCAACGCGGCCGACGCCGCCGACAAACTGCGCTTCGAGGCACTAAGTGACGACGCCCTCTACGAAGGCGATGCCGACCTCGCAATTCGTGTCGACTACGACAAAAAGGCACGCACGGTTACCGTCACCGACAACGGCATCGGTATGAATCGACAGGAAGTCATTGATCATATCGGCACCATTGCCAAATCGGGCACCAACCAATTCCTGAAGTCACTGACCGGCGACCAGGCCAAAGACGCACGACTCATCGGCCAGTTCGGTGTCGGTTTCTATTCCTCTTTTATAGTGGCCGACAAGGTCACGCTCACCACCCGACGTGCCGGACTCACCGCCGAACATGGTGTGCGCTGGGAGTCGGCAGGCGAAGGTGACTTTACGTTGGAAACCGTCGAATGCGACAAACGCGGCACCGAGGTGGTGCTGCATTTACGCAAGGATGAAGATGATTTTCTCGACGGCTATCGCCTGCGCAATATTATCAAGAAATATTCCGACCATATTACGCTGCCCATCGGCATGAAGTCGGAAGATGACAAGAAAGAAGATGAAACCGTCAACAGCGCCTCGGCACTATGGGCGAAAGCCAAAACGGAAATCAAGGACGAGGAATATAACGAATTTTACAAGCATATCGCCCATGACTTTGAAGACCCCTTGGCTCGACTTCACAGCCGTGTTGAAGGCAACCAGGACTACACCTCCCTGCTTTACATACCGGCCCGAGCTCCTTTCGATCTTTGGGACCGCGATCGTCAACATGGGATCAAACTTTATGTTCGACGAGTCTTTATTATGGACGATGCAGAACAACTAATGCCAAACTACCTGCGTTTTGTGCGCGGTGTAATCGACTCCAGCGATCTGCCGCTTAACGTGTCGCGCGAAATCCTGCAGCACAGCAAGGACATCGACAGCATGCGTGCCGGTTCCACAAAGAAAATACTGGGGCTGCTGAAAAAAATGGCGGCGGACAACGCAGAAAAATACGGCAAATTCTGGCAGGAATTTGGCCAGGTTCTGAAGGAAGGCATTGTCGAAGATACATCAAACCGCGATGCGGTAGCGTCACTGTTGCGTTTCAGCTCTACCCATAACGATAGTGATGAACAAACGGTCTCACTGTCGGACTACGTCTCTCGCATGAAGGCAAAGCAGGACAAGATCTATTATGTCACCGCAGAAAATATCAGTGCCGCGAAAAATAGTCCGCATCTGGAAATATTTGCTAAAAAAGAGATTGAAGTACTGTTGTTGCACAACCGTATCGACGAGTGGGTTGTCACTCACCTGTCCGAGTTTGACGGCACACCACTACAATCCGTGGCCAAGGGTGACCTGAATCTTGGTAACCTGGCAGACAAGGAGGAAAAGAAAAAGGAAAAAGAGACAACGGAACAATTCAAGGATCTTATCGAACGCATCCAGAAATCACTTGGCAATAAAGTAAAGGACGTGCGAATCACTCATCGACTGACCACCTCCCCCGCCTGTCTTGTCGCCGATGTTACTGATATGGGCGGGAACATGGAACGCATACTGAAAGAAGCAGGTCAACAAATTCCGGCAACTGGCAAGAATCTGGAGATCAATCCTGAGCACCCGCTAATTTTACGATTGAAGGAAGAGCCTGGCGACGAGCGGTTCAGTGACTGGAGTCATATCCTGCTTGACCAGGCGTTACTGGCTGAAGGGGGACAATTGGAAGACCCTGCCAATTTTGTACAACGTCTCAACAGTCTGCTGCTGGAATTAAGCGATATCAGGTAGGTAAAAAGACCGGTTGATCCGGTCTTTTTATTCGTTTTCCGGGTTTTTTCTTGTAGTCAGTTTATTGATCGGCACCACCACGCTGTCTTGTGCAGCCGGATCATCGGTAAAGCGTGGCCGCATCGTGGAATCTGTCTCATTCTCCCGAAGAATTTCCTGTTCCCGTGCCGCTATTAACCCAAGACATTGTCGAATATCTTCGACCGTGCTGTCCGACAGGGGGTGTTTCATACCCGGCGCGGTTGCCGTATCTTTTACGATGGTGGTGAGTACCTGACGCATGACACGGAGAATTCTCGCCTCCTTGTCATCGCCACTATCGTCTCTGTCGCTTGCCATGATGCCCCCGATAAGGTGCCAGACCATATCACAATCGGGCACTCGTCGCCGAAATTACACCAGGTCTACCATGTAGGGATGCAATATTTTACGCAGAACGGCCATGGCTATTACCGCAAAAAAAATGAACAACAGCGTTTTGTGATCCCACTGATTCAGCACCAAACCCAGAGACATACCGGCCGCCGGTGAGTGTTCCGTATCGGTTACTACCATCAGCAGGGTGGCGCTACCCACTGCCATGGCAGAAAATACAATCAGTACCGTCGACTGGGATACCGAAATCGAAAAGTAGGCCGGCAACAGAGTTGCATAGTAGAACATGACGCCCACTGCCATGCTAATGAGGTATCCGCCGACAAAGGGTCGCGGTCGTGATGCGTAGGCACGCGGTCGCGTAAATACCAGAAAAGCAGATGAACCCAGTGTGGCAATAATCGCCGTATGAGAAAGTACATCAAGAAAAACAAGAATAAAGAATATAGTGAGTGTGGCAAGAAAAGACTGCAGCAAGTAGGGACGGATATCCTGTTTAGCTTTCTCGTCAATAATTTTCACCAAGATGCCTCTTGCGCCGTATTCCGCCAAACAATGGAGATTTAACCAAGACATTAACGTCTTGGCAAATACAATCAAGGAAACTTGAACTTACAGATTTCTGTAACGCCGCTTGTAGCGCAGAACCTTGTCGACGTAGACGCGCGTTTCTTTATAGGGAGGGATGCCACGATAACGTTTCACGGCCGTTTCGCCTGCGTTGTAAGCTGCGACTGCAAGACGGGCGTTATTACGATACTTTTTTAGCAAGTACTTTAAATGCTGTACACCGGCCTTGATATTCTGCGCCGGATCGTACAAATCGTTGACACCGTACATGGCGGCGGTCGAGGGTAACAGTTGCATTAGCCCACGCGCGCCCTTTTCGGAGGTGGCATAGGGGTTGAATGCCGATTCGGCGTGAATTATGGCTTTCACCAGTGCGCGATCCACTCTGTGTTGACGCGCTATCCTGCCAATAATGTTGTCGTATGCTGACGTATTGGTTCGGAAAAACTGATTATTGTTGCTGGCGACCAGAATTCCCACACGCGAATTTGCATCGCCCGTGCGTACCAGTTTGTATTGTTTATTGTTGACCAAATGATCGGTGATAATGCGCGATCCATTGGGGAGCTGATAGACATACAGACTGGCATTGGCCACCCCGTAGACAGCGGCGAGATTCACAACTACAAACAGTGTTGTCAGGAACTTTTTTAGGTGTTTTGGCAGCATACTGCTTTCCGTAACGTTACAGTTTCCAACATACCAAGCACATCTTGTGCCAAATCTCCGGCGAAACGAGTCGGCAAAGAAACTTATAATAATCTATACAATCAATATGTTATGGGAGATAGCGGGATAGAGGCCATTGATCTGGCACTCTCGCGAGACACAAACAGGTGACGATATAGGCCACCTGGCCCACATTGAGTCTCTGATGAAAGATCTAGCGTTCGTCCCGCAGATCGGTGTCCTCGTGGTCGTACGGGGGCGTACAGCAGCAGAGGATTTTCAGGTCGCTTTGCCCCTTGTTCTCGATACAATGCGGTGTGCCCGGTTCAATACAGATTGTATCGCCCTGTGCCACAAGGAACGATTTATCGCCCAGGGTCATCCAGCCCTCGCCAGCTGCAATATAGTACAGTTCCTCGGTTTTTTGGTGCCGGTGGAGTTTCGTTTTTGTACCCGCAAGTACCGTCGCTTCCGCGAGACTCTGTAACCGATTGCCTTGTCGGTCAGGGTGCATTAACTCCCGTATGAGGGAACCATCTTTCGTAAAATAGGGCTGGATATCATTGTAATGTGAAAGCTTCATCGGTTTTAATAGGGCAGCACGCCAAATAACCACCGGTGAGCCAACACAACACCAGCAAATGAGGCGACTCCAATCGTCGGTTTAATCCAGCCAATTTCAGACAACACCAGACGATTGCGTCCGGACAAGATGGCCACAAACGGGATGTTTGAAGTTGCAGCAGTAAATCGCGTCCATTGTGCGCCATATTTAACAGCGCGCTTTTTATCAATTCCGATGGAGCCAAGTACCGCTAATCCAAAGAAACTGCCAAAGAATATCATTGAGGCAACATCACCATTGGTGGCGATGTGGCTAGCTGACCAGAGAATAACTGCCCAGAGAAACGGATACCGCGTTATGCGTACAATGCCGCGGGCGGGGGCATCGCTATCAAGCTGGCTTTCCTGTCCCATTGCCGTCGGGTTACGGGTCAACACACCAGTCACCAAAAGAATAAACGCCAGCAATATGAATGCCGCCGATAACCGTTTTACAAGTGCGGCTGACTCCCAGACAAGCTCCAGTGGTGAACGATTAAAGGTATAGACCATGCCGACAATCGTCACTACCGCTACAAGTGAATACACCGCCTGGTAACCCCTTTCACCAAGTGCTGCTACCAAACGCAGGCGAACGGTTGGCAAAGCAGGTACAATGTGGGTCACGACCAGGGTGACAGAAGCCAGTAGCAATAACACGAACATTGAATTCATTCTATATCTCTCTGGTCCCGGTAAACATAACAAATGGCAGTGCCAATGGACCAAAACTCAGGCCCATGACGAACCAGAATACTTTGTCCGGATTTCGTTTGGCCGCAATAGCGCGGCATAAAAATGCAAAAGCGAACAACACTATGATTAGCAACATCAGCATTATCGTCAAACTGATTCTCCCTGGAAAATGAACTTACCTTAAAGGGTTATGCAGATTTATAACGTCTTTACCATCAATATCGCATCTCCGGTATAGTGTATGAGCTCGTGGGGGACGGTTGCCACCCGCGAAACTTCCTTGTAGCCAAGACGCTCATAAAGTCTTCCTGCGTTGCTGTTATCTTCGAAGACAATCAGGCTCGTTTTGTTGAGTCCTTTTTCATCTGCCTGTTGTTCAGCCAGGCGCATAAGCTCACTGCCAATTCCCTGGCCGCGATAATCTTCGAATACCGCAATACAATCTATGTAGTAGCTTTCCTCTTCCCGCAGATTTACCAGAGGCCCCAGCACCGGGTCGGTTTCAGTTTCCGCCTCCCCGATTTCCGGCCATGCCAGAAACATTGCGATCAAACTGTAATTTGCCTCTGCGACCGTGCAATGTTGATAGCTGATTTGAGTACCTTCACGTTCATAACGTTGGCGAGCTATGTCAAAGATGTCTTCGCCAGGTCGCGCCAATTGTGTCCAGGCGTATTCGGCTACACCACTCGAAGCAATACTGGCGAGCCGGGCAAGGGCGATGGAATCTGGCTTCAGGGCCGGTCGATAAATTATGTCCCTATCCACCTGACAAAGCAGGAGTCCCGTAAAATCGCTACACGTCGTCAGTATCCATTTGACCACTGACACGGCGGCGTACGTGCGACCACGACAGGCCGGTACTCAGCACCAGGGCCAGGAGAATTAACACCAGATAAGTTATTGTTCGAATATTGTCAACGGGAATCAACCCGAAATCGACTACAAACCACAAAAGGGTACCAAAAAATGCGGTGGCCAACGTCAAGCCAACAATACCCAATGATCGCAAAGCGGCGCGAATATACATTGCCCAACCAACAAGCAATAGAACACCGAGAAAACCTTGTAGTGCACTGACAGAAGGGAAGTTGTTCGTTACCCAGTGATAGTAGGAATAACCTTCCGGGTTATAAGTTGAAAAAACAAGGGTCAGGCCAACGGCAAATCGAATAAAGAATCCTTGCCAGCCGATGTCGATAGAACGTGCCATAATTATCTCTCCGGATCCAGTTTGGTACTGAAAATTAAATCACACACAAATCCTGTAACGTACCCGGTCACAGGCAGCTAAATTGTTATCGGCGGGCCAATATCAATACACCCGCTACCAATGCGAACGTGCCCACCACAATGTCATCATATCTGAAACTCAAATCGGCGATTCCTATTAGCCCGGTCAATACCAGCCAGACCCCCAGCGCGATTGTTCCCAAAGGCTTCATTTTTCTCTCCTATTGATTATATCCAGTAATCCGCAAGCACGCTTTCCAATATGCTAGTTTCCGGATTTCTCCAGTGCCCTTTGTGCACCCGACATATTTCCCAGTTCCTTGCGACTCTCGGCGATCAACTTCCAGTTGGCACTACGTAAAACATCGTCTCTCCCGGCGAAACGGTTGGAGCGCAAGGCCAGACTTTCGGCCTGCTGGTATTCTTCCTCCTTCAACCGCACCTGCGCCAGATCATGCCACAGGCGCGCATTGCGCGGCTCGATGCGTAACGCGCGTTCGAGACTCGCGGCTGCTTTACCATATTGATAGACAGCAATATCGCTACGAGCAGTATTAGCCAACACGAGAACGGCAGGATTGCCCGATACGGGGGTTTCCTTGAGGGGAGTTGTTGCACAAGCGGGCAACAGCAGTATCACCAACAAAAGCACGGAATTAACGAGTCGTGATTGTACCAATTTCATCTCTACTCCATTTACGCGAAATATATCCAGGGAAACTCTGATTGTTGCAGCGCTCTCTGCGGCACAGGGCAGTACTGCCATTTTCAATCTTTGTGATCAGCTGAAAGAAAGGAGATAGCACGCCATATTTTTCGTTTCTGTATAACTTGATGATAATCTTTTCAGTGTTTTCCTAGTTACGTTTCAAAAATCGTCGCAACCAACCATCCGATTTACTGCCCCCGGCTGCGGAGGCACAGGGTGCACTCTTTTCTGGCGCGGAGCCTTTAATAAACGGTAGCTCAATCGTATTCTTGCACGCCTTATCCGCACGCAACCCGCTTTCAGTATCTATGACAACAACGTCAATGCTTTCGGGTATTGGCGGCGCCAGGGGTTCCGGTCGCAACCGGGACATCATATCACCCCATACCGTCATAGCGCCGCTGGAACCGGTCAGACGGGTATTCTGATTTTCATCGTTTCCGACCCAGACGACTGCCACCCGATCACCGGTGAAACCGGCAAACCAGCTGTCGCGTAGTTCATCGGTGGTTCCGGTCTTTCCTGCGGCATTTATACCTGCTGGTAAATAACGATTCAGCCGCCGCGCCGTACCCTCACGTACGACACCCTGTAAAGCCGCGGTAATCAGATATGCCGGTCCAGCTGCCACTGTTTGTTCAACTTTGAGCTCGTAACGTTGCAAGGGCTTTCCGTCCACCGTTAGCACTTCCCGGATAGACCGAAGGGGCATATAAAATCCACCGGTCGCAAGTGTGTGATACATCTGTGCAACTTCCAACGGTGATAAGTCTACTGTTCCCAGCATCGTCGACGCAAATGGTGGCATTTTTTTTTCGATTCCCAGTTTTTGCGCTGTCTGGATCACGTTTTTAACGCCAAGCTCCAGTCCAAGCCGGGCTGTCGACACATTGTAGGATTTTGCCAAAGCTATTCGCAACGGTACTTCGCCGTGAAACTTCTTGTCATAGTTATCGGGTTGCCAGTCGTCGGTACCCGCTTCCTTCCATACCAACTTGCTGTCATCCAACGGGGTCAACAATGTATAGCGATCGGGTTGCTGCAACGCTGTAAGATACACCGCTGGTTTCATCAGCGAACCTACCTGACGCTCGGCATCCAGGGCACGGTTAAAACCCTCAAATCGTGGCCGTCGGCTTCCGACCACGGCCTGCACTTCATTATTAAGAGCACTGGTAACTACAACCGCGCCTTCAAGCATATTTGCCGGCAAGCTGCGAGATACCTCGAGTTGATTCAAACGTGTGCTGAGCGAACGCTCTGCCGCCTTCTGGGCAATGGGATCAAGCGTGGTAAAAATTTGTAACCCTTCGGAACGCAGATCTTCCTCGAAATAGTCACGTCGTAACTGCCGCTGCACCAGGTCAAGAAACGCCGGGTGGATGGAGGTACCCATTCCCGGGTTTTCGCTTACATCGAGCGGTCGATATTTTACCGAATCCAGCTCCATCTGGGTGATGTAACCCTCCTGCTGCAGTAGCGACAACACGATATTACGTCGCTTCGTTGCTCGTTCGGGAAACCGCCGTGGATCATAGTAGCCGGGGCCCTTGAGCATCCCAACTAACAGTGCCGCCTGATGAATTTCGAGCTGCTCGATACCTCGATCGAAGTAGAAACGGCTGGCAAGCCCAAAACCATGGATGGCACGGTTACCGTCCTGGCCCAGATAGACTTCGTTAATGTAGGTTTCGAGAATATCTCTCTTGTCGTAATGCAGCTCCAGCAACACCGCCATCAGTATTTCGTTAAACTTTCGCGTTAACGTGCGCTCGGAGGTTAAAAAGAAATTCTTTACCAGTTGCTGGGTCAGTGTACTGCCGCCCTGAATGCGCTTGCCTGCGAGCAACGTATAAACACCACGGGCAATGCCGCGGGGATCAATACCCCAGTGCGTATAAAACTTGCGGTCTTCTACCGCGACCAGGGCATCCGTTACATAGTCGGGAACCTGGTTAAGCCGCACCAACACCCGATCCTCATTTTGCGCGGGATAAATCCCGCCGATCGGGATCGGGTCAAGACGTGTCAAATCTATTTTTTTCCGGCTTGCCAGGTCGGTAAGTCCGGTTATATATCTGTTTTCGAACAGGACTCGTATTTTTTGCTCCGGTTGCGCGCCGTCCCAGAAAGAGAAACCGCGCACATAAATATTCACCTCGACTCCGTTTCGCGTGAACTGAGCAGACTTGGTTAATTCACCCTTCCGGGTATAGCGCAGTTGCTTGAGCTCTGCCTCCAGATCTGCCGGTGACAGTTTTTTACCAACAAACAACTCGAGTGGTCGCGCATAAACACGCGCAGGCAGGGCAAAACGCTTGCCCTCGAATTGATCGCGTACTACACCATCGAGATACACGAGGTAACCCGACAAAATCAGAAAGAGAAGCAACAGCGTTAAACGCATGCGCTTGAATGTTACGTAGTGTCTAACGCGGGATAAAAATGATCTGGAATTCACAAATAGGAAAATTATTTTCGGCTGTTGTGGGTCGGGCAAACCACGGTGCCCGCTGTCGAATCAGTATAAACGGTCTCCGGACATAAAAGGACGAAGACCATAAGTCGCTAATTTTGATGACAATTATTGTCACTTTATGGCCTTCCACTGCCCCAGCGTTCCCTAAAAAAGGCCGCGAATAGCAGCGGCCGGCTGGTCGTGCACCGGCTCAGGCAAAAAAACGTTACCTTTTACCTGAAATTATGAGTCAAGCCACTGCGCAAAATATCGTCTGCGAGTTGGCATACGTTATGCAGCACCTTTGTTAACTTAATATTGTGTTGGGGATTAGCTATGCACAAATACGCATTTGTAGATGGGAACGATACGACATCCGACAATATTCGTCTGGAAGTCGGTAAGTATGTCGCAGATGCCACGGAAGGCAACCAATTACTGGAGAAGATGACTCATGCCGCCGGTGATTCGCCTTTGTTTGCTGCACTGGTAAATCCGGAAGACCTGAGCAAAAAACCCATGAAGCTCTATTCAATTGAGCAATGGGCGGTCGATCCAGAAAACAATAATGGTAAATGTTATATGGTCGTCAAGGAAGTAGAGGCACCGGTTGTCAGGCTGGAGCAAAAACTTCGATTTGCAATCGCCGCAATGGGCAACCTGTATGACAACAAAAAGTTCAAGACCTGGGCCGAGAACTGGGCGATAGATTCAGATCGAAGCTACGACGCCGCGATGGCAATGAACGCGCTGGCGAAAGAAGAAAAGGATGGCATCCAGGCGCTTGTAGATATGGGTGTTCATACCGGTGATTCCCATGAAGATATGGAAATACAAATGGATATGTTTATGCGTGTAGACGCGGTAACAGAAGCCGCCGCACTGTCAACTGATCCGAGCAAAACTGACGAAGAGGTTTGCGACCTTGTTACCAAAGCACTGGACAATATCCAGAGATTTAACGACGAAACAAATCTGGTAGATCTGGCAAAACATATTTGTACCGGGAACTAGACCATAGAAAGCCTGTCGGGATCGGGGTTAACGAGAAAAGATCACCCCGATCCCTTTATTTGTTTTCAAGCTATTTGATTATCCGCCACGTGATAACGCGGGTCCTCCAGAACATTCACTTCTACCAGATCACCGGCCTTCGTTAGCAACTGGCGACACTCTTCATTCAAGTGCCGCAAATGTAATGTTTTACCTGCCCTGATGTATCTTTCTGCCAGCGTATCGATGGCTTCAATCGCAGAGTGATCCGCAACACGCGAATTTTGAAACTCGATGATCACATCATCCGGATCCTCTTCCGGGTTAAACAGTTCCAGGAAGTTTTTCACCGAACCAAAGAATAGTGGCCCATTGAGTTCATGCACGCGTGACCCTTGTTTATCATCGTAGGATTTAATATTGATATGCTTGGCGTGTTCCCAGGCAAAGACAAGGGCCGATACGATCACACCAACCACCACTGCAATCGCCAGATCCGTAAACACAGTCACCGCGGAAACCAGTACCAGCACAAAGGCATCGGTAACAGGGATCTTGCGAAAAATACGCAGGCTGGACCATTCAAACGTTGCAAGCACGACAACAAACATCACGCCCACCAGCGCTGCCATGGGGATACGCTCTATCAGGGGTGAGGCAAACAGGATAAATATCAACAGGAACAAGGCGGCCGCAATGCCGGACAAACGTTGACGACCTCCGGAGTTCACGTTAATCATGCTCTGACCTATCATGGCACAGCCACCCATGCCGCCAAACATACCGGTCACTGTGTTGGCGATGCCCTGCCCCACACATTCGCGATTACCGCGTCCACGTGTATTGGTCACTTCGTCAATGAGACTCAGTGTCAGCAGAGATTCGATCAGCCCCACCGCCGCCAGAACAAGTGAAAACGGCAGGATGATGCCTAATGTTTCAAGATTAAATGGTACCGACGGAATATGAAACGAGGGCAGGCCACCCTTGATACTGGCCAGGTCGCCCACGGTAACCGTATCCAGATCCAGGCCAAATACCAGAAAACTTACCGTAATAATTGCTGCTAACGATGCCGGAAAGGCGCCCGTCAATTTTGGCAGGTAATGAATAATGAACATGGTAAGAATGATCAGGCCTGCAAATATCATCAGGGGCTCACCACTCAACCATTGCTTCATACCATCGGCGGAAGCAACCTGAAAATTCTGTAGCTGCGCCAGGAAGATCACGATCGCCAGACCATTAACAAAACCCAGCATTACAGGATATGGCACGATACGAATAAACTTGCCCAGTCGTAACACACCGGCGCCCATCTGCAACAGGCCAGTTAGCACAACCGCCGCAAATAGATACTCCACACCATGCACCGCTACCAGGGCCACCATCACTACTGCCATGGCACCGGTGGCGCCAGAAATCATGCCGGGGCGCCCGCCAAAAATGGCTGCCAACAGGCCAACCATGAATGCGGCATACAGTCCGACCAGCGGATCAACTCCAGCCACAAAAGCGAAGGCCACCGCCTCCGGGACCAAAGCCAGAGCGACGGTCAGACCGGACAAAATCTCGTTTTTAAAACATACGCGGCTGGTACAACCAAGCTTGAACATTTATAACCTGCGGGGATTGACTGACGTAAACGGCCGCGGAATATATCAGAAAATGCTTATATACGAAACAGGTGGAGGATAAACAAGGTCAGACCGCCGTTTTTCCAATCAGGACAGAATAACCGGGACCGGACAACCTGCGTGGAATCAGACAAACAGGGTAGTGAGATCGACTCCGGACTCGAGAATCGGGCCGTCTGGAAAACCATTTCTTACGGTATTCGGAAACACTTGCATGCCAGTACCGGGTTCGACCCAATCACAGACCTCGCCCAGTACCCGCTCGAATGAGGTCAGCCCTGTGATGTCGGCACCTAGCGAATCATAGGGTGCGGGGCTGCCGGAAATTTCACTGGCAGGAAACATCTCACCGTACACTCCACCGTTTACTGACGGGCCGATCAGGATCATGTAGTTACCGGAACCATGATCCGTACCCCCATCACCGTTGGCGCGCAGTTGCCGGCCGAAATCAGTTGTGAAGAGAAACACAGTATTATTCACCGTCGCTGCAGGCAACGCAGCAGTCAGTGCGTCCAGGCCTTTCGCGGTTCCAAATAAATCAGAAATATTTCTCTCAAACCTGTTCTTTTGTTGCCGGTGGGTATCCCAGCCACCGTATTCCACTGAAGCGACCCTGAGTTGAAATAAGTCAGCGCCGGTGAAACTGTCATAAATATTCGAAACCTGTTTGGCAAAACCTGCCTGATTGAGCGTTAAACCGGTCAAACTCGCTGGCAACGGATTAGCATCAGTTAATATCTTGAACGGGTCACCAAATTCACGCATATCCTGTTCATGCTGGATAAACTTTCTGAAAGGCCAGCCCGCCGGCTTATTGGCTGTTTCCGCACGTTTACTCAGATAATAATTC
This sequence comes from Acidiferrobacterales bacterium, assembly GCA_048060695.1. Lineage (GTDB taxonomy): Bacteria > Pseudomonadota > Gammaproteobacteria > Acidiferrobacterales > JAJDNE01 > JAZFSZ01. Next base: position 23,141 of record JBGMQT010000018.1, on the reverse strand, counting down.
TTCAATGCCCGCCCCATTTTCTGCTGGGTGGCATTGTTCCCGGCCGACAAGGCAAAGTTGCGCGTATCCCTGGCATGCACTACCTGTGCATTGCGATTGGCAACATTAGTGCCTTTTGCAAAAACAGAAATATCGTTAGTCATGGAGACCACATTAGCAGCGCCAATGGACTCCGCCAGACGGCCGCCCCAACCATCGCGATCAACCGCAAGCATGCTGGCATTCAGGTCACCGGTATTTACAATCAGTCGTGACTGATCATGGCGACGGTTGGTGGACGCTACTACATTTGATATTATAGCGACGTTGTTATTATCAAATTGAGTTTTTAACCAACCCGCGCTGTTGTGAATACCAAAACCATTGGTGGGTGCGCCGGTACCAGTGGTTGCAGCATACAAGGCATCCCAGGCAGCCTGGTAGCTGGCATAGTTAGTGCCACCTGCATTATATATTCCCTGGCGTGCATCCCAGTACCTGTTCGCATAGGGGCCATCGAGCGGACTGGGTGCAAACAGGAATCGAAAATCAGCTCCGCCCACACACATGATATTAATCAGCGTGCGATTATGTACGCCACCGTGATTGGCTAACGCCGACGAATACGGACCCGCTAATCCACCCAGCGCAGTGGAGTACAGCGTCATTTTCAAGAAGTCTCTTCTGTTCATTCGCTAGCACCCACTTATAGCGCCTCAATTGCAAACATGAAGGGAGTCATGGAAATAAAATCCATCGCCATTCCGACATTCCGGTTGGCGAGCAAGCGTAAGTTTGGGTTAGTGCTATCCAGATTCATGATTGTTGACTCGTTCGCCACAATAGATGACAAATAGGGTTCGTTATTGAGCTGGGTGGGGTTGAAGTTCACATCCGGGTTGGCGCTATCCACAATAAGACCAAAGTCATTGCCAGTGGCCAGGAAGCCATTCACATAGGCACGTTCTAACGGTCCATAGTTTTTCAGACCATCTGCGATCAGCCGTTGCCACAACCATTCGCCTACATCATTAACCCGGTATTCACCAGTGTCATTCGCAGGTATGGCGCGCGCCCAGTCCTTGTACCAGGTTTGATTTCCACCGCTGTCGGTATAATTTTCCGTGTATTTGATGACAAACCAAATACTATCCACAGCGGCGTTATAGGCAGTCTTGAATATATCCGGGTTGTTCGCGGCATTTATCGCGGTCTGACCACCAAACACTTCGTGGGCCGGGGCAAACGGCAGCGCGCCCTGCTGGTTGATAATCCACAATGGTGTCCAGGAATTCAGATAGGCTTCCTCGTTGTCGACGGTGTTGATATTAAATAACGCCAGGTTACGACTGAAGGCCGTGCGGTATTTATAGGTATCCGCGCGATGAAAGAATGGTGAGATGGCATATTCTTGCAGAAAAGTTAGCAGGTTTTTGGGCACTGTGTTTCGCCACAGAGTGCGAATCCCGTCGAGTTTCTCTGCATTCAGGTTATCGTCTGCGAAATAGTTAATAATAAATACGGGCATTTTATCCAGGCTTTCGCGCTCGTTAATTGCAACTTGCGACAGGGCCTGGATTTTCTCCTGTGCTGTCGTACCAGTAATGGTTGAACCCAGCACCTCCAGATCATTGGCGTAGTGGTTGGATGTATTGAACAAGCCCCGGTTTGCGGCATCGACATGATCGGTGAAGTCGATAAAGTCGAGCCAGTAATCATTGCTATTAATACTCCCCCATGCATTCAATTCACGATCAATGTCCATCCCCGTCAGAACCCAGGCGGTATGTTCTATTGTGGTGTTCTCGTGATAGTCCTGAGTGTAGTCCTCCCCCAGAACACGGAAGAATAATTGATGGTACTCGCGGGCAAAATCATCGTTGCCGCGGAAAGTCAGATTAGTGTTGTCATAGGTATTGTTGCGGTGGCCATACTGCATTGCTACTGCAGCGGAAGTGGCTCCACGCGCCAGTACATTCTGGAACGGCACACCTAATGCCAAATCATCCATTACGTCATCGTATAGTCGTCTCACAAGTGGCGCTCTAACCGCGCGCGTGCTAACCGCCATATGATAATTTGTCAGGAACAATCCCACCTTTTGACGGAAGGGATTTAGACCACGTTTATTAATCGACGCTACCCAGGTATATCGAAGATTCGTCGGAGTAACTCGCTGGTTCGTCGAATTAAGTGTCGGATAACGCGTACGAAGATCTTCACGCATCGGATTCAAGACATTGGCCGACGACCAAAAACCCTGCAATGCCGTCAGAGTACCACCAGCAGCCGCAGTTGAATCCACCGTGGGGGATAATAGAGGATTCGTTTCGTCGAAAGTGAGCATTTGCCGAATGGCAGTGCGAGGTTTCATGTCGGCCCAAATCGTTATCTGCGCGTCGCTGGCTTGGCCCCCATAGGCAAACACATGCAGTACCTTGCGTACTGCGGTTTCCGTCCAGAAATCATTTCCCAGCCCCGTCGGGGCTTCTTCCTTACAAGATATAAGGAAAGAAGAAATGACAACGATGAATATGGGACTATATCGAATCAATCCTTCTCCTCCTGCAAACATGGCAGGTAAACTAATTATTGTTTTACAGTTAAGTACCCACTTATTTTGTATTGGGATTATTCTTCTAACTGTTATTGCCGATGACTGTACCTGACGATACTCATAGAGTTAAAGGGCACCACCCCCTTCAACATTTCATTTCAGATAAAGTGTACCTTTCTCCTGACCTCAGGTATTACGCGCGAATCTCGAAAACCGGTTCGTAAGAAAAAACGCGAGAAGACAGGGAGCGGTCTTTTTAATATCGGCAAAAAGTCTGGTCGGAATCAATAAGGGAATACAAATACGCGGTGTAAGGGTATACAAGAGAGCGAAGGAATTGCCGTACATGTAACCACAACGAGCTTGCACGATGTAGGTGAAAATGGTCGATTACTGAAGCAGCATCATCAGACGATTCTTCTGTGGCCAGAATATACTCAATGCGACATGGGCGAAGCGAAGAAGTACCCAATGAAGCTCGAAGAGATCCCGGGGTGAAACTCAAAGCGCTTTCAGGTGTATTACTCTTGCCTCATACAATCTGTGACAGGTAGCGAAGGAGACTACGATGACTTTTCCCAACGGTGAAAACCCAATCGCACGCCTGCAGCGCTATTGGCAGCGCCTGCATCACCTGCCGGGTGGGGCCTGGTTATTCAGCCGAATTCTTGGCTGGGTCGTCCCATACACTGGAACAATTGGCGCCGATGTTAAAGAGCTTACACCCGGCTATGCCAGAATTCAGTTGCGAGATCGCCGACGGGTTCGCAATCACCTGCACTCGGTACATGCCCTGGCACTGGCCAATCTCGGGGAGGTCGCCAGCGGGTTGGCGATGATGGGCGCGCTCTCCGCTGGTACTCGTGGTATCCCCACCAAACTGACCATCGAATTCTACAAAAAGGCACGAGGACTCTTGATTGCCGAGAGTTTTTGCTCGCCACCAACAGTTACCCGGGATACAGATTTCGAGGTCCATGCCGATATACGAGATACAGAAGGTGACGTCGTCGCCCGAACGACGGTGAACTGGCGATTGGGGCCGGTGCCGCCAGCGCCATGACAACCCGCTCACAACCCGTCAAGACCTTGTTTGCCCAACAGGCGGGCATCGCCTTACCTATTATATGTGGGCCGATGTATCCCTGTAGCAATCCCGAACTGGTGGCAGCTGCATCAGAGGCCGGTGCCCTGGGTGTCGTTCAACCACTTTCGCTGACGTACGTACATGGCTATGATTTTCGCGAGGGATTGCGATATATACGCTCGTTAACGACGAAACCCGTCGGCATGAACGCGCTGATCGAGCAAAGTAACAAGCGTTACCATCAGCGTATGGTTCAGTGGATCGATATCGCACTGGAGGAAGGTGTTCGGTTTTTTATTTCTTCTATGGGCAAACCCGACTGGGTCGTCAAACGCGTACACGATGCTGGCGGCATCGTTTATCACGACGCGACCGAAAGGAAATGGGCCGAAAAGGCTGTCGATGCGGGCATAGACGGCCTCATTGCGGTGAACAATCGAGCGGGTGGTCACGCAGGCGGCAATTCGGCAGAGGGGTTATATGATGAGTTGTTGAGTTATGGTCTGCCACTGATATGTGCAGGCGGTATCAGCACCCCGCCCGAGTTCCTGCGCGCACTGGATCAGGGATATACCGGCGTACAGATGGGAACGCGATTCATCGCGACAACCGAATGTAACGCCGTGGCACCATACAAACAGGCGATAGTTAATGCAAATGAATCAGATATCGTACTGAGCGAACGTGTCAGTGGAACGCCGGTATCACTAATACACACGCCGTATATCGATCGCCTTGGCATTAAAGCCAACTGGTTTGAAAGATGGATGTTGCGCGGACAAAAAAGAAAATATCTGATGCGTACAATTTATTTGCTGAAATCCATGTGGAAATTGAAGCAAGCCATGCTCGACAAATCCGGTTCACATGATTATTGGCAGGCGGGGAAAAGCGTATCCGGTATCAATGCAATCGAACCCGTCGGGGAAATTATTGAGCGATTTTCCACAGCCATAACGCAACGAGATTTGTGAGCACTTGTGAAAAGGATACCCGGATCACATTACCCGGCCAAAGTTTTCCAGAGAAAAAAGGGGCGGCATGGGCCACTTTTCTGGATGCTGTTTATTGTCCTGGTTGGCCTTCAAAAAAGGCCTCCATTTCGACTATCAAATTCCCCTGAAGCTGCCTGATCCAGTAGTCAAGATGAAACCGGTATTTATTCTCTAGCATCAGTATATCGGTATAGGCCCGAACCAGTTCGCGTCGGGCATTTTCACTGTCCTCCGGTTTACGACCAAAAATCTCTTCATACCAACCTGATATAAAGTCATCATTAAATTGATACTGGCTACGAATGGTTTTGGTCAGGAAATAGGCACACATCTGTTCTTCGGTGAATCTTTCTCTTATTTTTTCTTCTATTTCCTTCTCTGACCTGGTCAGTTTATCTACGATCTTTGGCATGGCTAAACCACTGCGCCAACAGAGAACATATCCAGGTCTTTACGAACTTCCACACCCGTTGGCGGCGGACCATTGCTGGCACGGGTGGGTATAAAGGAATAATGACGCGCCGTCAGTTTAACAAAGTAACTCGTATTTCCTTTTCCGGCTGCAGTCCAGTGAAATCCGTAACCAAGACCCGTAGTTGGGCCTAATACCGTGCGATCGGTAAATGACGAGTATGGAGGATTGGGATCTGCGGTGCGTGTTCGAATACTTCCATCGAGGTTGGCATAAGCCAGATTAAAGCTGAATGTGCTTTTCTGACGAAAGTTTTTCGACAATGAGATTCCGAGAAAAACACCGCTATCGTTGTGATCAGTAACAAAGTCAAACGAGTCTGGAGTGGTGCCAATTGTGTTTGTCCTGCCAATTGTGTATCCGGCGTAAGTACTTAACCAATCAAGGACTGAATAGCCCAGCGTAAAATTGTAGTCCTCCCGGTTAACTTTAGTGACCCGGCCCCCGCTGTAATAGCTGTCGTCACTAAGCGGAATATCCACCATCGCATTAAAATAAAAACGATTAAGCAGGACGGTGCCGCCAACGCTGAGCATAAAATAAGTAGCGGTATCCGTAGCGTCGGGCAAGGCAGATCCCGTGCGCGCAAAAGATAGCGAACCACGACCAACACCAATACTCGGGATAAATAGTGTTTCGTTATTTGCAGCCGATACGATTATCGGAAATACAGTAAAGGCACCAAGGAGACCGGCCATCACTAAACCCATTGGCGATTTCACTGTTTTGCGGTAAACAGAGTATGCACTGTCAGTATTCACCATCTCCCTCCCCCTGGTTTGCTGAACAAGTGCTTGAGTTTTTGTGAATCCTTTCAATTGGACTTTAACCAGTTGCTCACTTCCCTCACCAATTCATCTTCCTTGCCCACAAGAAAGTGGTTGGCGCCGGAAATCTCGATTTGTCGATATTGTTTATTTCCTGCCGCTTTCGCTGTTTTTGCCTTGAGTAACTTGGTTTGTACCACCCCTGGTAGATCTTCGGTTCCCGACAAGTCCAGTACCGGTATCTTTATCTTCTTGAGCGACTGGATATAATCAAGCTTTGGATGCTTGAACAAATTGCCGGTCGCTCCAATTGCAACAAGTTTTTGGATGCCCGCCTCTCTATTGGTCGCGACGTAATAACCGGCCATGGTTGCGCCCATGCTATGACCGATCAATACAATATTTTTGGTTCCCCTCTTTTTCAGGAAGCTGATTCCCGCGTTGATACGCGGGGCGATTTTGGGGAATAAAGGTATGTATTCCTTATAGTTCGCGTCATTCGGCAGGACAGGCATTTGCAGTGAAAGTGTATCCCAGCCAGATTCAGGCAGCCGCGTGCGCAGGGGGTAGATAACATCTGCCCAGTTCGGGTGGGCCCCTACACCGTGGAGTATGATCGCGGCGCCCCGGGGATTTTTAGTTGTGCTCTCGGCATAAATACCCAGGAACTTCCGATCATCTGCCTTTAACCAGACGGCTTCACCGACAAAGATTTCATCCACAATTTGATTTGCCCAACGTTTTTCCTTGGCCAAATCCGACGCCTGTGCACCAAAAGTAACGAAAGACGGAACTAATAAAAGACTGAAAATAATCTGATTGACGGATTTCATGATTACCTCGCTTGCAGGGAATAGCTGCCAAAAGTACGTGAAAATGCCACGCAACAACCTCACGCTCTTTTATTCTACGTCCAATTCGCTCTGATTAATAATCGCCTGGATACCTTCATTGACCAGCCAATTCGTTCCTGATCATCCTGATTCTTTCCTGGCCACCAGAATAAAACGGACATCAATCCTGTCAGAAACGACTATCGATCCAAAGGCGGCGCTGAGTGGTTTGATGCCGTAGTCGCTTTGTAGCAATGATAATTTCCCTTTGACGCTGATGACTTCAGCCGTCTGTTCGAGCACCACTGGTACAACAACAGATCTACTGATGCCATGTATTTTCAGGTTTATCACGACATCCAGCTGTGATGTTTTATTCTGCTTGATCGACTGGCTACGGACAATTATCCGTGGGAAATTCAGCGCATCAAGCACTTTCCTGCCCAACATGTTCTTTCGCGTGCCTTTGCGGGCGCTATCATTAATGTCGTGGGTAAACCTTTTGCCGGCTTGCTTGCGCAGTTCCGCATCGTCTACCTGAAAACTGTCAACCGGGATAGCCAGCTCAAAGGTCGTTTCTTGTAAATTTGCCTTGTTCCAGTTGATCGTGCCGGTAATACTCCTGGTGCTGATGATGTGGTTATGTCCAAGAATCCTGAATACGTTGTTTTTATAGACCTGGATAACAATCTCGGATTTCCCGGATTGCACTTCATATGTTGTCGCGTGTGCGATTGATGCGGCAAACAACGGTGCTATCAAGAGGCAGCAGGCTCGCGATCTCAACCCATTATTTCGGGAATTGTTAACGGGGGACAACGACCAGCTCTTCCGGCTCATACTGCATTGCCAATGTTGTCGCGGTTACATCAAGTATATCGCTGATATTCATTAGCTCACCGGTCGGAATTACCAGTAACAGATCATCCCGACTACTCCGGTCAGCACGTAACCAGTCGATAAATCCGTTAAGCGTGCCACGATTTGCTGTTTCATCATCATAAAACTTTGCAAGTCGTCGATACAACTTTGGCCAGATAGCCAGCTGGTACAGGTCTTCTATGTTGCGAGCAGAAAAACCGCTGGTTGTCTGGTCGTAGGTCCATACACCCTTTCCCGCGTTATAGGCATCAATAACAAGATCGGTCAGGTGATCCCGCAAATCACCGGGCAAACCGCCGACCCGTTGCCCGTTTACATTTCTGGCGGAGTAGTAGGCAGGATAGGCATGGCCTTCACGAATAAGTGCCGCGTTCAGACTGGTATCAAAACGATCCGGCCGAAGAAAAATTTCAGAACCGCTCCTTTCCGGAGCGTTACCTGGAAATACAAACGAGACCGGTCGACCGAACGGATCAATCGCCCTCGTCATAATACTGGCCCTGACCGAGATTGGGGTGCTATCCCTTACTGTCGCCGGGATATCATCACTGGGAGCATAGATAACTTGTTCAAAACCTAAACTGTCCAGCAGGAAATTTCTCGCCTCAACCGCCGGGCCTTCGAGCTGATGATCACTGCCCGGGAAATGCAACTCGAGGGCATCAATACCCTCGAAACGGAGTTGTGCGAAACCACCTTTATTGAAATCAGCAGAACGATATCCAACATTTTCCAGATAACCGGGATTGTCAGGCTTGAACCAGGCTGAATCGCCGTCAGGCCGGGATCCGACAAAACGCGTGCTCTGGTAGAAGAGTCGCACCTCCCCTTCAACCAATCTATACGGCATGAGACACCTCCTTGTTATCTCGCAACGAGATTCTACAAGTCAACGAACATCAATTTCCCGATAAAATACCACTATGGCCGCCCTGGCCTAAAGCTATTTCACATATTCTGAACTGATTATTCACCTTTTTGGCTCTTTCGATCCCTTGGTCACGCGCTCTGGTCCATTGGTCTTCTTTCGGACCATGGCCTGCCTCCATAGTCTATGCTGTTGAGACAGAATATCTTGAGAAAAATCGTATGGAGAAACAAGCTCGAAACGCTATTATCACACTGGCCGTAAGCCTGGCGTTTCTGTTTACGGTGAAATCGGTTTTAGCAGGGGATATTCTCGATCAGACGTATGCGGAGAACTCGAATATTTATTCTTGCCAGCCACCCCTTCTGAGCCGGTCCTCCTGACCGGGAACTATATAATCTAGCCAGTTGGCTCAACCCCCGTTTTTTGTGGCCCGCCACGATATCTGTTCGCTATTCCCGGAATTTTCCAAAAAGAACAACCTGGATAGATGGGAAAAAATAACCTACTCCCTCAAATTACCATCTCCTCGCCTTCACCTTCAATAAATCGTCAAGTCTCCAGCTTTGTCCGTTTATATAGCCGAAACTCATCTGGTCAAAGATATTTGAGATAAAACAAGTACAATTTTTCGAAAGTATTTTTTACTCTAATAAGACTTTTTGACCGTCGTGGAAAAATATTCCAGAACGGCGGTTTATTGTCACTGGACCTGTGCATCCACATACCATCGTTTTCCATGTTCAATATGCAGGAAAGTTCGTAACGATAAGTATTGGTTGGTTTTTTATTACTTAGTACGGCATTCATATTCTTTGCTACGGCTTGCGATCGAAGTTGCGCCATGTGCGCCTGGTGCGGCACCCACGCGGGAGGGTTTTCATGGTTCGCACAGTCACCCGCCGCGAATACATTTTTCAATCCTCTAACCTGACCATATTTATCGACATCAACATGGCCACCTGTCGATACAGAAATACACGATTGTTGCAGCCAACTTGCGCCGGTTATCCCGGGAGAATAAAGCACCAGATCCGCTTTTCGAATACTTCCATCTTCATCCTTCATACCACCTTCGATAAACTCGACTGGCTCGTAGCCGTAGTCCAGAATAATTCCACGTTCCTGCAAGCGGTCGGTAATAGCGCCGGTCTCGCCGGGCTCCTTATTGGAGGAAAAGAAATGAATTTCAAATTTATCCCGTATTTCCTTTTCCTTTAGCGCAAAATCCAGCAAACAGGCACATTCGTAAATTTGCCCGGCACGACCCGCCACGAACCCGTCCTGCCTGTTTATCTTGAATCCAATATAGATGATGCCGGAAGTTAATGATTCCAGCTTACTAACAAATTTGTCCATGCTGTCGGGACCAAGACAGGGAGAGTAAGTATGTTCTCTTGTTCCTGGAATATCGTCTTCCAGAAAAGCGGGGCCAATACCCAGAAACAACGCATCATTTTCATACGATCCGTTTTTAGCTATGACTTTCCGGCCATCATTTTGTATATCTACGACGACATCATCAACAAACCGAATATTTCGTCGCCGCAGAAATGGGCGAATATCAACAAGCACATTCTTCCTGTTCTTTTTTCCTGTAATAAATTCCGGAATCGACGGAAAATAGGTGAAGATGCCGTTCCCGACAAGGGTGATATCATATCGTCGAACTGTTTTTCGCAGGAAAAAGGCAAAAAACGGGAATACCGGAATAAAAAGCAGATACTGGATTAAAAATAGGGATGCAAATCCGTTGCCTATAATTACTATTTTCTTTCTCACATTGCTCTCCGGGTTAATTGAATTATAAATAACTGGGCGTAGATGCCTTATTACCGGGTATCGTAATCCCAAATCATTCGACACTCCACTGTGATAAATCGCAATTGTTATAGTAATTCCCAATCGCAGTCGTGGTAGTGCTCGATTTCTTTCTGGCCCGAATGACTGGAAAAATATTCGCCCAAAAGCTACACTTTCGAAATCATAATCCTGGCACGTGGAGCATTACTTGAAGAATACTGATCAACCATCTAACCCTAAACGGCGTCTCCTTCTGTCCGCTTCTGCCGCACTAGGTGTTGGAGCCGTTGGGGGAGTGGCGGGCTCGCTATTCTGGGCCAGCAACAGCACAAGATTCCTGATGTACGTCAAAGGGAAACAAACTGCAGCTCTAGGCAGGATGTCTCGCGACGTATTGCCGCTGCAAGGACACAAACTGGAAGTATCATTCGGCGATTCCATACAACGACTGGTAGAAGCTGGTGTTATCTCCCCACAAAAATTCAAGTATGTGTACGCCAAGCGGGGCGGGCTCCCGACATGGGTCGAGGAATTATTTACCAAGCCTTCCACCGAACCCATTACGATGAGTTTTCAAACGGCACCGTTTATGCTCAATCTCATGTGGCCACTCGGAATGGCAACCAAGACAGAATTTAATAAAAAAAGCGGGCTCAATGGCCCGAAAGTCGGTCGCTTCGCGAGTACGGGTGGATGGATTCTGGGCGGAGCACGCAATGGCGGGGTTTACTTTAATAAGGTTTCTGCCATAGATCTGACCACGGAGCAGGAAGCCAGGGTCCTCGAAGTAGCGAAAAATAGTTACCGGCCATGTTGCAATAACGACACCTTTTTCCAGGACTGCAACCATGGTTCTGCGTTGCTTGGACTCTATGAACTTGCGGCGTCTCAGGGTGCCAGTGTCGATGAACTCTATAACATTGGCCGGAGCGCTAACAGCTTCTGGTATCCCAGCGAATATATTGAGATGGCCTATTTTTTCCAGAAATTGAAGAATAAATCATGGGATCAGGTCGCAGCCAAAACGATCCTGGACAAGGAGCACTCATCCATCGGAGGATGGCAGAAAAATGTACACAAACCGATGGTTCAAGCTGGTTTATTGCCGCGTGCACAACTTGGTGGCGCGAGTAATTGTGGCGTATGAAGCCCTTCAGAGAACCGGGCCAGAATGTGCGTGGATTCCCGGTTGGTTTTTCCCGAACTCCGACCAGGCTTCATCAAGTACGATTTCCATTCAGTCGGATCGAATTTGAATACTCACCCCCCTTTTCAGCTCAGGGTTCCGCACTATAAAATCCAGTATTAAAAAATCACCCCGGATATCTTTGAGCGCCACCTGACATTTTCTCGCGATACCCGGGTTGCATTCATTACTTGTTCGTTGACAACTCACTTCGCGCAAGCTCGTCCTGGCCACTTTATATCCAACGGTAAAATTTGTTCTCTGGTCCATCTTTCAAATAGCGGCAAAATCGATACTCATTGCTGAGCGCGTTTTGCCAGTGCCTTGAAAAACGAACGTATCCTGTTTGCATTGGTGCCTCCATCACCACCCCCGCCAAAACGAGATGTGGAGCGCATATCGATCCGGCTACTTGTTTTGTCAACTGCTGTGATATGAATAATTACGTCATCACTGAAGCCAAACCAGAATGTTTTATGTGTTGCCTCTATATGCATATCCACACGACTTGGCTCCCAAAGTTGCCAGCCTTTGTCCTGGATCACTTTGATTGAAAGGTCGAAAACTTTATCAGCCGGAACCGACAGGAATAATGGCTGGATATCCGGGTAGAATTTTTTCTGTAAGACTGCGATTTTCTTGCCACCATACATTCGGGAATTGGGTGATATCCAGAATTCAGGCGGGGTGTCGGTGTTCGTAGTAATGTCCTGAATGGGGGGCAACGTCATTTTGGCCTCATTCCACGATTGCAGAAACAGAATCATGGGTACGATAATAATTAATCCCAGCAAACTAAAGACAAATCCCCTGCGACGACTACCAGGTCGCGCAACAATCAGGCCGAGGGAACATAATAGTGCGGCAAACAGACCGAGATAAACGGACCATGTCACAAGGGTTACCGCAAAAGTAAAATCCCACCAACCGATACGACTACCCAACGGTCCTGTCATCGCGACGATCAGAGATATAAGAATCAACCCAAAACCGATAACGGCAGGTTTGTATAATGATTTTTTAGATGTCTTGTTTTGCATAATTCACCGATAAATATTCTGGTTTCAGGTCATTCGTGTTTCCTTCTACATCGACAATCTCTCTAAAGCAATACCAGAATTCGATACGCTTATGCTTCCTGAGTAAAGCACGATGAGAAAAACTTCAGGGGCTACAGGACTGGATCGACCTGTTGAACCATTCGAGAAGCAGAAGACCCGAAACCAGTGTGGGAAGCAGAAAGAAGACGAGGCCGAGAAGGTAGAGTAATTCGGGCAAAATCAGGCTGGCCCCTTGCTTCTCTCCCTTTTTCCTCCATAATTAATTTGTATATTCACCTGGATATCGTATCGAATCGATGCCGCATGAAATCTGCCAATAAAATAGCTATCACCGGGTTTATTCTTGTCCTCATCTCGATTGCAGTGGTCCTGGCAGCTCCATTCGGAAGCCGGCTGGAATACCTGGACTACGATACTGCCGTCATCGTTCTAAAATGGGGCGGCTATTCCGGTATTGTTTCTGCATTGATTTGTATTGTCGGATTATTTATGTCTCGACCCGGGAAGATATATCGAGGAATTATCCTGAGCATACTCGGCTTGATAATCGTTATCCCGACACTCATCTTCCTGGCATACTGGAAAGATGTAAAAGAAAATTCACCCCCCATCCAGGACATTACTACGAACACCGAAAACCCGCCTCAATTCTGGGCCGCACCAAACGTGCGAGACTATGGCGATGAGGATGAAGTCGCCTATCAGAAAGAAGCCTACCCTGATATTAAACCGTTATTGCTAAACAAACCTCCTGACAAAATATACGATCTTGCGTTACAAGTTATTCAACAAAAAGGTTGGAAAATCTGGGCGGAAAATCGTGAGGAGAAACACCTGGAAGCAACGGAATCAACCTTTTGGTTTGGATTTGAGGATGATGTAGTGATACACATCACAGCTACAGATTCAGGTAACAGCCGTGTGGATATGCGTTCGACATCCCGCTTTGGCGGGGGTGGCGACGGCGGAACCAACGCAAGACGAATCCGTTCATTTCTGCGCGCTTTAAAAGCCAAAGCGGGTGACTGAATCTATTTGCAAATATTTATCTATCACTTGCGTTTGTCCGCAATCTCTTCCATCGTTCCAACCGTGGAATAAATATTGAACCTCTCCCGCTTCAACATACCTTACCATTGAAGGACTAACGTATCTGATTAAGAGTATCCATAGTATTTTGACTAGTTTTATCTGATACCCTGTTATTTCTCTCTTATTGATTGTTTCAGACGATTTCCCGGGGCCAGATCACTCCGACTTATCCAAGTCTCTGCCCAATAAAAAGAATTGGTCAAGCGGAAAACCTGTTGTCGAGAAAGTACAACAATTGGTTATCGATTCATTCTCAATCTGGAAAATAGAAAGCCACCAGAGATAACCCCTCTGGTGGCTCCTGATCAAACCAGAAAGTTGCGGAGAACTACTTGGACTTCTTCTTGAACGGGTGCAATGGTTTGACTTTAAGTTCGTCCGTGGTCGCTTTTATAAAACCGTAAGATGCATAAATATTTTGTGCATCACTGGTAGCAAGATAAGCCAGGTACTTGTCGGCATTCGCCTGGTTGCGACCCGCCACTAACTTGCCAATTGCATAACCGACCTTGGATTGCTTGTTATAAGGAGCGGGAATCGATACCGCTTCGACGCCACGGCCCGAGGCCACAGCATATTGCACTTCGGTGGTCCAGACGATGCCCACGTCGGCTTGGCCGTTTTCCAGACGGTACGGGGTCTCGCGGTGATGACGGGAGGTAAACCAGGTCTTGCCCGGGACCGCCCAGCAACTCTTGCATTTCTTGCCGCCCGTCACCTTTTCGTACAATCCGAGGTCCTTCAGCATCTCCGAACCATAGAACTTAAAGATACCCTCGGTCAGAGGGTTGGGGTGTGACTGCACGATGTCATCGCGGGCCAGATCCCTGACGCCTTTGATGTTCTTGGGATTGCCTTTCGCCACCATCAGCTCAAGTTTATTGTGGATGTAGATCATATATTCGTCCATGATGCCCTTGGACTTGAGTTTCTTCAGGTGGTTGATATTTACGCTGGCAAAAACGTCTGGATTCTGCGCAATTTTCTGGTCATTAATTTTACCCTGTTTCAAAAGCTGTTTCTTGAAAATTTGCCCGGGTGGAATGGTCTCAACAAATATTTTCTTGATACCTGGATTTTTTTTCTGAAAATCCTTAATCAGTTTCTCCATCACCATGAACTGATTTCCGGCGAGGTACATCACCAGATCAGCACTATAGGAATCACCGATTTTCCCGTATGCGATTTTACCGCCTGTAGAAAATGTCCGGTAATCCTTGTCGAGGCCCGCGTCCTTTTTTGCGATTGCTGGGCCAGATGCCAAAGCGAGTAATACGGCGGTAGCCATTGCAGTGATCGTAAGGGTAAATCTCATCATTCTCACCTCCAGATTGTTCATATGCGGAGGAGTATAGGTGTACAAATAGAAGGGGGATATTGGGGTTTTCCCTATTGGGAAACTAAATTGTACTGGCTTTCGTTTATTCCAGGTATCGGTAATATCAGTCAGGTGAAGCGGTGATTCCAGGGGAAACCGCTGCTGCCCCACTAACATACGAGAGGGAATACTGTTTCCATATCCAGTCAAGGGGTTACGGTCTCCATAGTATATTGAGACACGAAATTAGCATCGTCATGCCACACACCCGAACGAGGTGATGCATGGATTCCTGCTTTTGCGGGAATGGCAACTAAAACAGGGTAGTAACGACAGGAAACGGTACTTCTATTATGTCGGCTCAATCATCATTGCCATCCGCACAAGCTCCGATAAAGAACGGGCTTTCATTTTTGACATAATTCTCGAGCGGTGCACCTCGATGGTCTTGGTGCTCAGACCCAGATCGGCAGCGATCACCTTATTCGCCATGCCCGTCACAACCATCTGTATCACCTGGCGCTCCCGCGGTGTAAGCGTGGTGTAGTGCTGTTTAATTTCGAGTCGCTGATCCTGTTCGTGTCGAGATCGGTTGCCTGTCTCAATGGCCCGGCGTATACAGCCAAGCAATTGCTCATCAAGAAACGGTTTCTCGATAAAATCGAATGCACCCGCTTTCATGGCACGGATTGCCATGGGCACATCGGCGTGGGCGGTAATGATGATTACGGGTAACAAGTTACTTCGCTGTTTAAGGCATTCCTGCAATTCGAGTCCGCCCATGCCTGGCATTCGTACATCCAGAGTTATGCAGCCTTTCCATTCAGGATGATAGGCGTCGAGAAATTGTTCTGCCGAAATAAATGTCCTGGTCACCAGATTTTCGGATTCCAGCAGCCACGACAGTGAATCGCAGACAGAAGGATCGTCATCCACAATATATACGGTCGGTCCGTCGTTCATCACAGTTTCATCCACCGTGGACCCAATCAGGCCACCGATTTCTTCTCGTGCAGCGCGGGATCGTGTACCGGTAGCACAAACTCAACCGTCGTTCCCTGCTCCGGGATGGACTCAACGAATATCCTACCATCGTGTGCTTCGATTATGGAGCGGCTAATTGACAGCCCCATGCCCATCCCGTCTTCCTTGGTCGTGAAAAAAGGATCGAAGATTTCCGTCAGCTTGTCCCGCGGTATACCCTGGCCGGTATCGGTGACCCGCACGCTGACACTGGCGTCACCCTTCCTGCCGATACGGATGGATAACTTCCTGTTTGCATCCGCACGCTCCCGCGTCGCATCAATCGCGTTCCTGACAAGATTCAGAACGACCTGCTCTAACTGAATCTTGTCGGCAAATACTGGCGACAAATCAGTGTCCGTTACAATCTGAATATCAATATCTTCGTGACGGATCTGCGACATTGCCATTTCTGTTACTGTCCTGACCACGTCCCTCAAGTCGACAATATCGTGCTGCAGTTTACCTTTGCGGACAAATTCGCGTACACGCAGGATGATCTGTCCCGCCCGTTCCGCCTCGGTGGTCACTTTCGCAATAATTTCCTGAATCTCTGTGTCACCGCGGTTTCGCTGCATACGCCTGACGCAACCTCGAGTATAATTAACAATCGCGGTGAGGGGCTGGTTCAGCTCATGGGCAATGCCCGATGCCATTTCACCCATTGTACTGAGGCGCGCTACATGGGCCAGCTCGGCCTGATGCTGCCTCGCCCTGGCCTCTGCAGTGGTACGTTCCAGCTCGCCGCCGATCCATTGGGCCATGAGCAACAGCACGTCGGTATCCACCTTGGTAAATGATTCGTCCCGCGGTCTTGTGTCGGAAAAACTTAGTGAACCGAATACAAAACCATTCACCAGCACCGGTGAACCGAAATAGGCCCGTTTTCCGTGTTCGCTGAAGCAGGGATGGGTATTGAATTTCGAGTCGGCAGCATCCGGGATGCTCAGGGGTTCCAGACTGCTCGACACGACAGCGCAGAACGTGTCACTCAATGGAAGCTGATCACCGCGGGCGATTTCACCATTGGGTGCGTGCGCCCATTGTATAAAACAAGTATCGTCTTCAATCCGGGTAAGCGCGCCAAACGACAGCGCGAAATGCTCGCAACCGGTCCGCAGCAGTGCTTCAACTTTGTTGGCGAAACTCAGTGATCTGGATGAAGTGATGTCATGCAGGGTCCGCAATGCCGATTCGCTCTTGCGCAATGTTTCTTCCGCCAACATCCGCGCGACAATGTCTTCCTGCAGCGCCCGGTTCAGCGAATTTAGTTCCTGGGTACGCGTCGCCACCCTCTGCTCCAGCGTGTCGCGATGCGCGGCCAGCTTTTCTTCGGCGAGTTTACGATCCTGCACTTCCTTACGCAGCACCTGCTCGGATATTGCAATACGGCGATTGATGCGTAACACATAAGCAGTAACGCCCATCATCACTAGCAAGGCCGCAATGGCGATCACAAACCAGTGACCGTATTCATCCCAGAGCTGGCCTGGCGTTAGTTTCCCCATATTTTCGTGCGGACGCACTTTCAGCTGGCGGAACAGCTCATGTACCGGCGCATAGTCCAGTGGAATGGTCCACCCCGCCGACCGCGCCGCCAAGGCTGCCGCACTGTCAGCCGGCAAGGTAAGTAACGCCACGGCTACCCGCTGAGCTAGTTTATCCGGCGTATGTTTGAGTTTGGCAAACGGCCACTCCGGGTACAAACGCGTGCTGTGCCAAAACGGAAATCCAGATTTTTTTCGTGGATTTAGTATTCGGAAGTCCGCGAGTTCGATTTTGCCCTCGATCGCCATCCGCTCAAGGGTGTCCGTGCGGATAGTACCGGCATCGACCTCACCACTACGTACCGCATGGACGATCTTGTCCTGCGGGAAACCGGAAAACCGAAGTTCCTTGAAATCACGAAAAGGATCGATATCGTGGTCGGTCAACTCGCGCCAGGCCATCTGGAAACCACCGAAAGCGTCGCGACTGACCGCCATGAATGACCGTCCTTTCAGATCGCTCAAGCTTTTTATATTTTCCCGATCGGAGCGGGTAAAAATCACCGCCCCGAATTCCGTATACGGATTACCCTGGCGCCGGTTTTTCAGGGTCAGGATTCGTGATATGCCGTACCGTGATTCGAGATCGACGTAGTTACCCGTATTGGTAATGACGAAATCCACACGGGCCAGACCCACTGCGCTCTGCATTTCCGCCAGATTCAACGGCAGTATCGAGAAACGATAACCGGGCACGGCCTTTGACAAATATCTCGCCGTAGGTGACCACATCGACTGGGCCGTTTTCTCCCCGCGAAAAGCCAGCACACCGATGCGAATCTCGGTGTCCTTGGCTGCGACCTGGGCCGCTACCAGCAAGGCGCAACATAGAAACAGGGACTTCGCGTACCTCATCGGATTCTCTGATCAGGACATTTGGAGCGCACTCGTATCTCGACCCGGGTCCACTGATCGTTAACGAGGCAGTTACTAATCCAGGGTATTGTAGTTCTATAGCCAAGGATACACTGTTTCGGGCACCGATAGACAGCCAACCGAAGGGACAAACTGGCACACAATCCAGCGTCTGGGCCAATGCAGAATACTCATCCCTTCGGGCTTGACCTGTGTCCTGCACACACCTTCTAGCTTCACCCTTCGCAGGAAATATGCGACAAGAATTTGTAACGATGGCATAAATACGGTACACCAGAAAACCTTCTGGAAAAGCCAGGTGGTCTTATCCATAAATGGCTCAGTATTTCGTTCACAATTTCAATAACATCGGAGATGGAGCAATGAATAAAAAGCTGGTTTTATTCTTCAGTATTATCATGACGGGAGCATTTCTCGCCGGATCTCTCCCTGCCGCGGCGGGGAAAAAATCGACGATCCTTTATATCACCAACGAGGGAAGCAATACGCTTGCAGTGATAGATGGAGCGAAACACAAAGTTATTGCAACTATACCGGTAGGGACAACCCCTCACCATCCCTGGCTGGTGCCGGGGGGTAAGTACGTATTTACGGATAACAGGGGTGAGGACACCCTGTCGGTGGTAGATGTGAAAACCTACAAACTGGTGAAAACGATCACCGTTGGCCAGGCTCCCACGCACATCGTGTTTACGCCCGATGGGAAATATGCCTATGTGGCCAATACCAAAGACAGCACAACGTCGGTAATCAATCTCGCAAAACTCGAGGTCGTCGCCACCATCACCACTGGCGGAGGCTCACATGATCCCGCCATCACTCCGGACGGCAAGTTTGTCTATGTCACCGCCAGAAAGCCGGGCCATGTTGCGGTAATCGATACAGCCACAAACAAGGTCATCAAGACCATTCCTACCGGCGCCAAAGCGAACGGCGTGCGCATGACTAAGGATGGCAAGTTTATCTGGGTGGGTAACACCAAGGCCGGAACGGTATCCGTCATCGATACCGCTAAGAATAAGGTCGTTGCTACCATCTCGTCGGGTGCGGGGACGCACAACATCCGTTTTTCCCCGGACGGCAAATATGCCTACGTTGGTAATATGAAAGATGGCAACCATGCGGTAATCAACACGGCTACCTACAAGGTCGTCGCAAGAATACCGACCGGTAAAGGCGCAAACATCGCCTACTTCCATCCAAATGGTAAGACCATCTACTTCTCCGTCAACAAATCCGATGAAATCCCGGTGGTGGATGTTAAAACCAACAAGATCATCAAGAAGATCCCGATTGGTACAGGCGGCACACACAACCTGGCATTTATCGATGGCGGCAAGTACCTCTACGCAACCAGCTGGTTCGGAGATTACATCCTGGTAATTGATGCCAGAAAAAATAAAGTAATTAAAAAGATACCAGCAAAGTTCTCTAACGGCATCAAAATCAAAGGCGCGCCGTCAGCGACGGGTAGGGGATAAGGAAATTCCGGATGCCAGATTTCTTTTCTCTATAGAGGATAAAAATAGGGCAAGAGAGCAGTGTTGGAAACAATCGCTCTCTTGCCCGGTTTTTTTAAAGTTGCAAATACTCTTGGGGTATTGATCCTGTTTGCTAATCGCATAACAACAAATTAATGCTCTCTCTTCCCCGGCATTAGTATCCCCTCAACTTCTCTTGAATAGCTCTATCTTTGCCCATCCCTGGGCTCTTACCTTCTACTGCACACAACGCAGGAACAGGTCGCGTAGAGAGAAAGATCAAGATGGCCGTATTGCTATTCTATTTACTATTGCGTAACAGAGTCAGAATGGCCTGTAACCCGCCATTCGGATTGTTGACCAGCCGCAGGTCTCCGCCATGCGATAACGCGATATTCCGGGCTATACTCAGGCCCAGGCCGCTACCGCCAGTTTCTCTGCTGCGTGATGTTTCCAGCCGGTAAAACGGTTCGAATACTGTTTCCAGTTTTTGTTGCGGAATACCTGGCCCCGAGTCGGCAATAGTAATTACCAGTACTTGCTTGCTCTCGTGAGCAGACACGCGCGCGTTACCGCCGTATTTGATAGCATTCTCTACCAGATTCCCGATACAGCGTTTCAATGCCAACGGTCGAGCATGAAAGGGTTTCAACATACAGGGCTCGATGTCAACACGTTGACCCAGCTCAGCCGCATCATCCCTTATCGCCTCCAGTAGCGCGCAAATATCAGTAGCTTGCAGTGGCTCACGGGCATCGTCCGCACGTAGAAAATCCAGCGTTTCAGATGCTATTAGCTGCATCTCATCCAGGTTTTTTGTGAAGCTGGCGCGTTGCTCGGGATCATCGAGCATCTCAGCGCGTATTCGCATGCGTGTAATGGGCGTCTTCAAATCATGTGAGATAGCCGTGAGCAGTCCTGTTCGATCCTCGATAAATTTTTGCAAACGGGTTTGCATGGAGTTGAAGGCGTTGGCCGCAAGACGCACTTCCATTGGACCGGTCTCCGACAGCGGTGGCTGGTTGATGTCACCACCAAGTTTATTCGCAGCCTGGGTTAACATGGTCAATGGCCTGGTCACCCAACGTACGGCAAGCAGCGATACGGACAATACAATCGTGACCAGAATCGCCAGCAATAGCAGAAGCGTAGAGGAATCTGCAAATACTTCTTCGGCAATACTATTTTCGAACGACACCCAGGTACCGTCACTCAGTTTCACCTGGGCAAAAAATACCAGCGCGTCAGGTAACGCCATGCCCATACGCTGAGTATGTTGCATATTGTGTCCGCCGGAATCATGCATATTTTGTGTGGCATCCGAGGTCGGTTGATCGCTGACGGCTACGCGTAACGGATAGTTATCTCCCAACTGGAGCAGCAGACGTTTACGAAATTCGATTACCGGCCAGTTTTCAACCGTCTTGTCCGGCCCTGACCATGCGGGCGTAGTCAGCGAAACACGTAACGGTGGAACATTAAGTAGTGATACCAGTCGATTGCGTTCGACGGTGTTCGCGCCATCCAGCAAGCGCACAATTTCAGCGATACGTTCGGCGCTGTACAAACCGCTGGCCTGAAACACCCGCTGTCCGCGATCGCGAAACTGTATAGCGGTGCTTGCCAACTGTGCCAGCAGCAAACCGAAAAATAGAACAAGTGCCAAACGGCCAAACAGTGATTGCGGGATTAGTCGCTTCACGTCTCCGCCCTGACGGTTTCGGTGAATATATAACCGGCACTGCGTACGGTTTTGATCAGGCGCGGTTCACGACTATCATCACCAAGTCTACGGCGCAGTCGCCCGACCTGCACATCAATACTGCGGTCAAACGGCGTAGCTTGTTTACCGCTGACCAGCTCCAGCAATTGGTCGCGGTTCAACACCCGATTTGGATGATCAAGAAATACCCGGAGCAAGCGATATTCACCACCACTAAGCGGCACCACCACCCCATTGGCGGAAATCAGATGGCGCGCGGTGGTATCAAGAGCCCAGTCTGCAAAAAATAACTTTCCTTTTACAGGTGCCTGATCGATGCTTTCCGGAAAAGCACGTACGCGGCGAAGTACACTGTGGATTCGCGCCAGCAACTCACGCGGGTTAAAGGGTTTAACCAGATAATCGTCTGCACCCATTTCCAGACCAACAATTCTGTCGGCTTCTTCCCCAAGAGCGGTCAGCATGATTACCGGGACTTTCACTTCGGCACAAAGTTTGCGGCACAGACTGAGTCCGCTTTCGCCAGGTAGCATCAGATCCAGCACAATCAGGTCAATCGCAGACTTCTCCAGGACACTCCACATCGCTTTACCATCAGTGGCAGTGCTGGCGCGAAGACCATGCTTTTCCAGGTACGTCTTTAATAATTGGCGGATCTCGGTATCGTCATCCACCACCAGAATGTGGTCTTTATGGGATTCGTTATTCATACACCGTATTTATATAAGATACCGCATTGATTCGTTATACATTTTTGTAACCTATTGTAACAACTTCCAGACCAGACAGGTTTTGTTACAAAAACGCCTGCTACGGGTATGATAGATTCCGGCGCGACCGGGATCAATTTTTTGAAAATCATACTGTTGTAGTAGTACTATGCAAAAACAGCTTCGTAAACGGGAATTTGCCATGATAGACCCTTCCAACACTCAGCCGCCTGGCGCTGCAGCAGGGCACCTGATTCTGAAAATAGTCCTGGCTAACTACCAGGGTCCGGTTGCCGTACGATTATGGGATGGAGAACTGGCTGCGGGACAGTCGGATGCATCTTGCACAGTGATTTTCAATCAACCATGGGTACTTCGTGAACTGGTTTTCTACCGGAATGTGGTACACCTGGCCGAAGACTATCTTACGCAAGACGTGGATATTGAGGGCGATGCCGAGTGCCTGTTTGACATGGTGTCCTACTTACGAGACCTGCACCTGCCCTGGTTAACCATGCTGCGTGTGGCCCGGCAGGCATTCAAGCTGCCTCACACTCATCATGATAATAGTGCGCACGCGATACGCGCCGGTCGTACCCGGCGGCGTAATACAAAAAAAAGTATCTCTCACCACTACGATGTTGGCAATGATTTCTATAGTTTGTGGCTGGATCGGGAAATGGTTTATTCCTGCGCCTATTTTTCAGATGTCGATCAGACGCTGGATAGCGCGCAACGGGACAAACTGGATTATATCTGCCGCAAATTGCGCCTGGCACCGGACCAAACTCTGCTGGATATTGGTTGTGGCTGGGGTGCACTGGTCTGTTGGGCAGCACGACAGTACGGCGTGAAGGCCCATGGCATTACGCTGAGTGAAC
>JBGMQT010000017.1:5828-36187 GCA_048060695.1 Acidiferrobacterales bacterium | reverse complement strand
TTCTGACGGAAGCCGGGGATGGCGTTGCGTAGAGACCGGTCAGGTAGGGGTCAGACTGTCTTGTTACGTGACCGCAGCCTCGCGACGCTGTTGTACAGCTTGTGCCAGTTCTCTCAGCAGGGGTTCACTTTGTTCCCAGCTGATACAGGCATCGGTAATACTTTTACCGTACTCCAGGGTCTCGCCTTTCACCACATTCTGACGACCTGCATGCAGATGAGATTCAATCATGGCACCGGTGATCGCCGCATTGCCCCCGGCAATTTGAGCAGCCACTTCACGCCCCACATCTAACTGGCGTTCGTGCTTCTTCTCGCTGTTGGCGTGACTGAAATCAATCATTAGCCGTGGTGATATACCACCATCACGTTCCTGTTCTATTGCGCGCGTGATACTGGCTGCATCGTAATTAGGTTTCTTGCCGCCACGCAGAATCAGGTGGCAGTCTTCGTTACCACGAGTGGAAAAAATAGCAGAACGACCGGCCTTGGTCATGGACAGAAAACGGTGTGGCACACTGGCGGCGCGAATGGCATCAATGGCGACGCGCAAGGTGCCATCCGTACCATTTTTGAACCCTACCGGACAGGAAAGACCGGATGCCAGTTCGCGGTGAACCTGGCTTTCTGTCGTACGTGCGCCAATGGCGCCCCAACTCACCAGGTCAGCGATATACTGCGGTGTCACCAGATCCAGAAACTCCGTTCCAGCCGGGACCCCCTGATCATTAATATCGGCGAGCAACTGGCGCGCCAGCCGCAAACCTTTATTAATCTGGCAACTGTCATCCAGATCGGGGTCGTTGATCAGCCCCTTCCACCCCACCGTCGTACGGGGTTTCTCGAAATAGACGCGCATTACAATTAGCAGGCTGCCAGCAAGTTCGTCCCGCAATGCTTTCAGCCGAGTCGCATACTCTATGGCTGCTTCCGGGTCGTGAATCGAGCAAGGTCCAACGATCACAAGCAGTCGATCGTCTTTGCCATGCAGAATCCGGTGAATGGCCTGCCGGGTTTCAAAAATCGTACGGCGAGCATTCTCACTCACCAGGATTTCGTCGTGCATTTGTTCGGGTGACACCACTTCGGTGACTTCGCGAATTCGCAGATCGTCGGTCTGGTAACTCATAACCCTGATTTCGGCGGACTGGTTTAAAATGAGGAGCGCATTAGGGGGCAAATCGCCTCACGAGTCAACTGCTCAGGCGACAATATGGGGTGAGGTGTACTGGCTCAGGTCGGTTGTCGACCGGGTTAACCGGTTATTTGACGCGCTTCTATCACGTTACGAACTGGCCGTGGCCGTCCGATGCCATAACCCTGCACGTAGTTCACTTTCAGTTCCTGCAGCTTTTCAAGAATGGCATTATTTTCCACGAATTCGGCAATGGTCTGGATCCCCATGAGTTGACCGATTTCGTTGATCGATGACACCATGGCGTAGTCGATCTGATCCTTGGCCATATTACGAACAAAGGCACCGTCAATTTTCAGGTAGTCGACCGAGAGGGTCTTGAGATAAGCAAACGAACTGAGGCCGCTACCAAAATCATCCAGTGCGAAGCGAACACCCATATCACGTAACACCGTCATGAAACAGATGGCGACATTAAGATTGGCAATGACCGCTGTTTCGGTAATTTCAAAACAAATCTTGTCAGGCGGGATGTCACTGTCTTTTATGGCCTTAACAACATAGTCCAGAAATCCCTCGTCACACAGCGATTGTCCCGACAGATTGATAGCACAGGAGGTAATGGGTCCGTCTTCCTGTTGCAGATAGTGGAAATCAGACAAGGTATGTTCGATCACCCATCGATCGATCGACGGCATCAGCTGATATCGCTCGGCTGCGGGTATAAATTCATTTGGCGGAATGATATTGCCTTTTTTATCCTGCAGTCGCAGCAGTATCTCCAGGTGCCTGCCCTTGTCTGCCTCACCCAGCGGCCGAATCTCCTGACTATAAAGTACAAAACGATCTTCATCGAGCGCCTCGGTAATGCGGTGCACCCACCGCATCTCGCCACGATGCCGTGCCATGGCAAGATCGTGGGCCTCATACAATTGCACGCGATTACGTCCAGCGTCCTTGGCGACCGAACAGGCGGCCTCGGCAACGTTCAATAGATCGGCCCGGGAACCACTGTCGGCCGCCACCGGCACCAGGCCAATGGTAATACCGAGTTCGAACTGCTTGCCATCCCAGTGAAAGCGATCTTGCTTGATCGATTCACGTATGGACTCAGCAATCTGCTGCGCCTTGTTTACCGGGCACGCATTTAACAACAGGCCGAACTCGTCGCCGCCAAGACGGGCCAGAGTATCGCCGTGACGTACCACCAGTTTCAGGCGAGATACGATCTGTCTAAGCAACTCATCTCCGGCACGATATCCCCAGGTCTCATTGGCAATCTTGAACAAATCAATATCCATATAAAGCAGGGCATGCTGCGTCCGATCCACACTTGCGCTCTCTATTGCCTGTTGCAGGCGCACTTCGAATTCATGACGATTTACCAGGCCGGTCAATGGATCGTGAGTTGCCTGGTAGGACAGCTTGCGAGCCATGCCAAACATCTCGGTTATATCATGCAATGTCACGATACATCCTGAAGGAGTTCCGTCACTATCAAGCACAGGAACTGCCAGCAGATTTACGGTGTACTCATTGCCATCTGTCCCAATCAGTAATCGGTGTTCTTCCTCAATAATATTGAATTTGCCGGCGAGTGCCCTCGCAACGGGATCATCAATGGGGTCACGGGTGGTTTGATTCAGCAGCCTAAGGACTTTGTTGCTGGGGCGGACCTCACCCTCGGCAATCGAGGCATCGAGCATGCGTGCAGCAAAAGGATTCATCTCTACCACCATGCCGTTGGCGTCGGTGATGACCACGGCATCGCCGCTACATTGCAAGATGACCTGGGTGCGCTCACGCACATTGAATAATTCTCGCGCCGCGTCTCCCGCGGGGTCTTCCAGTGAGGCTAGCCTGCGATGCCATTCATCGTTCAAGCGGCCAATGTCCAGCCGCGAACTCCTGAGCTGCAGAATAAGGCGATAGGCGTACGTCCCGAGCACCACCAGGCTAAAGGCAAATACACCAATAGATACAATGTAGGCAACAATTGATGTGGCGCTGTCTGCGTTCGAATTGGCAGACACTACGGCAGGCAATAGCAGACCGTAGATCAGTACAGATGCCACAGTTTTAATTCTGTGTTGGAGCAAATTAAACACCCGACCTGTTTGTGATAATTCTTCTGTTTCAGGCCCTTACTGGACCCTACTCTTCCCGATTGGAAGTAAATGTATGCAAGATTCCGGCCAGCCATTTTCGTCAAAAAGAGCGGTCCAGGTTACCGCTACCGATACCGTCGAAATAGTAGTAACTGTATGAGTATAAAAGGATTCTATGACTGGAGTAGCCATTCCGGGCAGATTTCACAGTTTGCCCAAGGTGCCCCATGCGGTCGTGCGGCTGCCGGTATAGGTCAGACCTTGACCGCTTTTGTCAGCGGAGCAATGCGCTCGATTTCATATCGATCGGCGCTGCCTTCCAGCGCCGGCGCCAGCACCGGGAACCCAGGAAAGTGAGATGGCGCCACAGCCATGGTGAGTTGTGTATTTCATCCTTACAACAGCATTTTCATCCATGAATAGTATCCACCTTGTGGTGATATGGCGGATAGCCGGGATTGAATAGCGAAAAAATCGGGGTCAGAGCCGAGGCTGCTGACCCCGATTTTGCTGTGCTTTTGACTTATCACCCCGTGGATGCAGCCGAGGCCTGACGACGAAAACCGAATAGCGAGCCCTTTGTTGAACCCGAGCCAGATGGAGTGAGTAACGAGATCTGGCCGGTGAGTTGGGCTCGCGTCGAGGTGTTTCGAGGAAGGGTGAGGGGACCTCGAAGAGGCAAGTCCCCGGGTGTCTTTTCTTCCTGGTGACTTCTTCTTTGGACAAGCAAAGAAGAAGTAACTCGCCGTCGGGTACGAGAACCCGATTAGAAGAAGTTAAATCGCCGGAGGCGATACCTTAAAGACGGGATTCCGGCATCCGCCGGAATGACGGGAAGAAAGGGGCAATATAGAAACGCTACAGGACTAACTGCATCCGGCGCAATAAGGCATAATCGCAACAATTCGCGCCCCGAGCGCACCGTTAACAAAACTAAAGAGAGATCCATGCGTACCAGTCGTTTCTTGTTATCCACCGTCAAGGAAACCCCCGCCGACGCTGAAATTACCAGTCACCGACTGATGATTCGCTCCGGCATGATCCGCCGGGTTGCCGCCGGTATTTATGACTGGCTGCCATTGGGGCTGCGCGTATTACGCAAGGTGGAGGCCATCGTCCGCCAGGAAATGGATAAAGCGGGGGCGCAGGAACTGTTGATGCCAGCGGTGCAACCCGCCGAACTGTGGCAGGAATCCGGACGCTGGGACCAGTATGGGCCGGACCTGCTTCGGCTTAACGACCGTCATGCCCGTGAATTCTGCCTTGGACCGACTCACGAAGAGATCATCACCGAGCTGGTACGCGGCACCATCCGCTCCTACCGGCAACTGCCGGCGAACTTCTACCAGATCCAGATGAAGTTCCGTGACGAGATACGCCCCCGTTTTGGTGTTATGCGTGCGCGCGAATTCCTGATGAAGGATGCCTACTCGTTTCACGTTGATGGCGATTCCCTGCAGGAAACGTACGACCAGATGTACGCAACCTATTCGAGTATTTTTAAACGCGCCGGCCTTGAATACCGGCCTGTTGAGGCCGATAGCGGTAGCATCGGTGGCAGCGCTTCGCATGAATTTCATGTGCTGGCGGATTCTGGCGAAGACAGCATCGCCATCTGCAATAAATGTAATTATGCCGCCAATGTCGAACTGGCGCCGGCATTGCCGCCGCTTGGGAAGCGCGCGAAGGCCGGTGCGGCCATGGAAAAAACCGACACACCGAACCAGCACAGTATTGCCGAAGTCAGCGCATATCTAAAAGTCGCGCCGCAACAGACGATCAAGACCCTGCTGGTAAAAGGAGTCGGGGGCGTCATCGCCCTGGTACTTCGTGGTGATCATGATCTGAATGAAGTGAAAGTGGAAAAGTTACCACAAGTGGCCAAACCGCTGGTCTTCGTCACACCGGAAGAAGTCAAAATGGAGGCCGGTTGTGAACCCGGCTCCATCGGCCCCGTTGGTCTCGATATCCCGATTATTGCGGATGAGAGCGCCGCACGCATTGCCGACTTCATCTGCGGTGCCAATGAAGATGGCAAACATTTACGTAACGTTAACTGGGGGCGGGATCTGCCCGAGCCGGAGGTGGCCGATTTGCGTGATGTCGTTGAAGGTGATCCTTGCCCGCATTCTGCCGACGTAAAAAACTGTGGCGGCACCTTGGCGCTTCGTCGCGGTATTGAAGTGGGCCACATCTTTCAACTAGGTACAAAGTATAGCGACGCCATGCAGGCAACCGTACTGGATGCCAAAGGCAAGAGTATTGTCATGCCCATGGGCTGTTACGGTATCGGCGTATCGCGCGTGGTGGCGGCTGCGATTGAACAGCACCATGATGATAACGGCATCATCTGGCCCGACAGCATTGCTCCGTTTCACATCGCCCTCGTACCTATCGGCTACCAGAGATCAGAGCGCGTGGTCGCGGCAATCGACACACTTTATAGCGAACTGACGGACGCCGGGTTTGATGTGCTACTGGATGACCGTAACGAACGGCCCGGCGTCATGTTTGCCGATATGGATCTGATCGGAATCCCGCACCGCCTGGTGGTGGGAGAAAAGGGACTGGACAAGGGAATGATAGAATACAAAAAACGCGGCGCAGATAGCACGGATGAACTACAGTTAGAGAATATAGTCGCTTCGTTGAAACAGCAAATTAATATATAGTAGTCAATATACCGTATCAGTGTCGTTGAGAGGAATATGTGTTGTGACACGCTGGACCGCTACATTCGCATTGGGTCTGTTGCTCTCCCTGAATGCCTTACCGGCGCAATCCGGAGACTCGGTCTACGATAGCGAACTCGCCGCACTTCTCAAGAAAGCTGCCAGCGAGACCAACGGCTTCACTGACGAGTATGATGCCACCGTATGGCTAACCGATATGTCCCGTCGGCTGCAGAAACGTGTCCCGAATCCCAGGCTCAGAATTGAATTGTTAACAAATGTTCACAATGAAGCCAGACGGGTTGGCATAGAACCCGAGCTTGTACTGGCGGTGATTGAAGTCGAAAGTAATTTTGATCAATTTGCCATCTCGCGCGCGGGTGCGCGGGGACTAATGCAGGTGATGCCTTTCTGGCTGAAAAAAATTGGTCGCCCCGACGATAGCCTGTTTAACGTTAGCACCAACTTGCGATATGGCAGCACCATTCTTAAATATTATCTGGATAAGGAAAAGGGTAACTTAACGCGCGCCCTGGGACGTTATAATGGCAGCCCGGGTCGCTGGAAGTATCCCGGCAAGGTGTATCGCGCGCGTGACCGCCGTTGGTATCCTAACTGAAAGCGCGCAAAGGGAAATTCAGAAGCGTACCCTGAAATCAGTAAAGGGCTCATGTGCGATTGTCTCGCTTTGCACGTCATTCACATCAGCGAGCGGCGGGCCTTCTCGCAACCAGCCCTCCAGTTCTGCAAGCTGGTTTTCTTCTCCACACGCAATCAACTCGACATCGCCACTAGCTGTATTTCTCACCCAGCCCGTCACTCCAATCCTGATCGCCCTCTTTCGAGTGGAATCACGGTAAAACACCGCCTGAACCTTGCCGCTCACTCGATACCGTCTGCAAAAGGCCATAGGACTGCACGCGCCAGATATAAATATTTTTCGTCAGAAATGATTATCCCTCAGCGTCGTCCTTTTTGCGATTGGCCTGTTTTGCGCTACTGATAAATTTCTCCAGCTCTTCCTGGGTAACAGGTCCGACCTGCCGGGCCAGCAATTCACCTTCAGGTGAATACACATAGAAGGTAGGTGTGCCATAGAATTCACCGCCGCCGAACTTGAGCAATACGTCCTGGCGCGGTTCCGCTATCAGATTGGGAAAATTCAGGGCATGGGTATCAACAAAAACCTGGGCCTTTTCCCGCTTACCCCACCCATCAACGGTCACGCCCAATACGGTGGCGTCCTTGTCCTTGTGGGCATCGTGGAAAAAGGTCATATGATGAATTTCGTTATTGCAGATACGGCAATCGTGTGCCCAGACCACGACCACGGTCCATTTACCCTTGCCGATGTAATTGGAAATATTCTGATCATTGCCGTTAAAGTCTTTCAACACCAGATCGGGCGTGGCACTTACCGCAAGCGGAAAGATCAGCAATAGCGGTGCAAACCACTTCAACAAATTGTTCACATCATTCTCCTGTTCCCATTTGTAATAGACATCAATCAGGCAAGAAGTGCAGGCTTGCCTGTCAGTCACGCAAAGCGGGAGATGCATTCCCGGGACATCCTACCTATAATCAATCGTCACCGCGTTGGAGTGCAAAATGGCTAAAAAATTCCGTATTGAGAAAGACAGCCTGGGCGAGCTGGAGGTACCCGATTCTGCCTGGTACGGCATCCAGACGGCGCGCGCGATCGATAATTTTCCGATTTCGGGTCGCGGGCCGGACCGGGATTTTGTTATTGCCCACGTTCGCATCAAACATGC
Organism: Acidiferrobacterales bacterium; assembly: GCA_048060695.1. Lineage (GTDB taxonomy): Bacteria > Pseudomonadota > Gammaproteobacteria > Acidiferrobacterales > JAJDNE01 > JAZFSZ01. The sequence continues at coordinate 28,501 of JBGMQT010000017.1, read as the reverse complement.
TGCCGCCACCGCCAATCAGAACGCTGGGTGGCTGGAGGCAAGCTTGGCAGACGCGATTCGCCAGGCCGCCGATGACATCATTGCCGGGCGCTACCTCGATCAATTCGTGGTTGACCGATTTCAGGCCGGGGCCGGTACCAGCCACAATATGAACACCAACGAAGTTCTTGCCAACCTGGCCAATGTCGCGCTGGGCGGTAAACGGGGCGACTACGACCCGGTCAATCCCAATGACCACGTCAACATGGGCCAGAGCACCAACGACACCATCCCCACGGCCATTCGCCTGGCGGTGCTGACCAAACTGCCGCGACTGCTCGAATCCGTCACATCGATGGCAGATGAGTACCAGCGAATTGCCGAAACCGAGGTGGATACCGTGAAGAGCGGCCGTACTCACTTGCAGGATGCGGTGCCGACCACAATCGGTCGCGAATTTGGTGCTTACAGCTGGATATTGCGGCGTTGCGCGAAACGCCTGCAAGCTGTTCGAAAACGACTTTGCGATATTGGTCTTGGTGGTTCGGCCGCCGGCACCGGTCTTAATACGGCGCCGGGATATATTGAAGCGGTTGCCGCTGAATTGGCGAATCTCACGGGTGAATCCATACGCACCGCGGATAATCTTGCCGGTCAAATGCAGTCCATGACCGACTTGCAGGAATTGTCCAATGCCATTCGCCAGCTGGCGCTTGAAATCACTCGTATCAGTAATGACATGCGCCTGTTGGCATCCGGGCCACGTACTGGTCTGGGCGAAATCCAGCTGCCAGCGGTACAGCCCGGCTCCAGCATTATGCCCGGCAAGGTCAATCCAGTGATGTTTGAAATGCTGAACCAGACAACGTATCAGGTACTGGGTCAGGACGCGGCGATTGCGATGATGATGCAGGCGGGCCAACTTGAACTCAACGTCATGATGCCCGCCATGGGGTCCGCCCTGTTCGACGCCATGGACTGGCTGACCAATGCCATCAACGCGGTGGTGCACAAGAACCTGAAGGAGCTAACCGTCAATCGTGACCAATGTCGTGATTTTGCCCATGCCAGCGTTGGCCTGGCGACGCTGCTGAATACCTCGATTGGCTATGCGGCAGCGGCGGAAGTGGCCAAAACCTCCGAAAAAAGTGGTCGGCCGGTACGCGATATCGTGGCCGAAAAAGGGCTCATGAACACCGAGGAATTCGATCAAATGGTCGAAAAAGCTGCCCGGGATGGCAGACTGGACTGAGCACCGGCAAATAAAAAACCGCTATTTTACCCCTGTCACAGTGAAACCGGGCTGACTTGGCCAGGAAAATTGTCTCTTTTAAGGTAGCTCGTTAGACTCTGGTTATCTTTTGGGGTGACAACACAGAAAATAATATAAATGGACTTGAATCTTACCGTCCCGGAAATGGACGATCAATGTATGGCGGTCGCCGAGACCAAGCCTGGCAAGGTGGAACTCTGGCTCGCCGATCTTCCCTTGCTCAATCCAGCGGAAACCGGCTACAAGATTTTTTCGGCGCTGACGGCGTTGAATCGCGTGCCGCTTGATGACAAGACTCGCCTGAAACTGCTTGAGATCTACCGCGAGCCAGTTGCCCGCCTTTGCACCAAACTTAAAGATGAGTATATCGGCCAACCGCTACCCTTGACCGACAACGGACGCACCGCGGCCAATCGGGCACGCGAGCTGCAGATAGAAATGGCCTACGGTTACAAGCAGCTGGTGCTCAATACCATGAAAACTTCCAGGGGCCGTCCCGGCGGCCGTGCGATGAACTCGTTAGCGCTCAGTATTCAACGCGCCATTCGCTACCTCTCGGAATCACTGGTGAAGTCATACCAGTTTTACGCCAAGGCGCCGGAAAACACCTGGCGGGAAATACACCAATTGTGCAAATTGGCGGAGGCTTGCGACATTATCGACAACCCTGTTGACGATCCATTGAACTCGACCCTGCCCCGTAGCAGTGTTTCCAATGTCTACAAGCAAGCTTTGCTGGTGGACTTTAGCGACCCCTATCATCTTCCGGTAAAACTGGTGGGCCTGATCCAGCATTTTCTTAATCGCTGGGCAGCGCTGGCCATACTGGCTCCGGCCAAACCCCACCCGGCCAGGAATTGCCAGTTTCTGATCGACCTTCGTGGCGACCGCGCCGGTGAACTCATGTTCCCCAGTGAAGTGACTTTTGATGAGCAACATTATCGAATTCTGAATACCGTTGAGCTCGCACGCACCATTCACTCTCAACTCACCATGATTCAGCGAGGAGAGTTACCTGCGCCCGATGGCCTGCACCAGGATTTCTTCGAAGGTGAATACATACAGGATATGCTCAAACGGTTACTCAATTCCTGGGGGGTAATTCCAAAACGTAGTTTTAGCCGAACGGATAAGTCAGGCAGCCATATTGATGTTGCCATCGGTATTCGCGCCATAAACCACTGGTTAAACGGGGGTCGCAAATTTCTCCTGAGTTCCGAGTTCGTGGGACCGATGCAGGAACAGCGGCCTGGCATAGGCGGTAAATATATCAGCGGTGTCAGCGGAATTAACGGGGCGGACACTGCGCTGGATCAAAACCAGACCGTCGAAATTGACCCCGAACTTGTTTATGCCAGCTGGGACATTGTGGATGAAAGTGCCGGTGGTTTGGCAATTGCCAAGGACCAGGTCAAGCATCAGCAAGCACGTGTCGGCGACATCATCGCGGTACGCTCGCCCGATAGCGGGTTGTGGGAAGTCAGCGGAATTCGCTGGGTCAAGACTTCCGAAGCCGGCTCACTCGAAATCGGTATGAAACGCATCTCACCCATTGCGACACCGGTACAACTGAAAATGGTCGGCGAAGATCAAATAGAGACAGATTTTATGCCCGCCATCATGGTGCCGGCGCTGGCGATCATCAAACAAAAGCAGGGTTTGTTGACGCACAAGGGCCTGTTCAGACCGGGGCGCGAATTATTTTTTGATGACGGATTTCGACTGGTTAAGTTGCGGGCGACGCAGCTGGTCGAAAGCACACCGGTGTTCGAACACTTCGCGTACGACGAAATTTCCTGATCAGGACAATGTGTGATTCTGAAAACAAAAGCCCACCCTGGCCGAATTCGACGCAGGGTGGGCTATTTATTTCAGCGAACCGTAAAAATCAGCGACCGAGATAGGCTTTGTCAGAATCCTCGGTTACGCCCAATGACCACTCGCCTCGGGTCTTGGCGTGGCTTACGGCAGCATCAATTTCACTTGATGATGAATCGCGAGCGATACTGAGTACCTGACCCGGTTCAATCAAATCGGCGTCGGAAATACTGTCAGCATTGGCCTTGTAAATCAGCGGCCATTGATAGGGATTGCCGTAAATACGTGATTGGGCAGCAATACCCCAAAGACTATCACCACGAACAACGCTGTACGTTTCGCCACCTGACGGTGCCGCCTGGGTATCAGCAGCGGGGCTTGTTTCGACGGCGTCTTCTTCGGGGGCTTTGGTTTGGCAGCCGGCGGCAACAAGGCCGATAGCGAGAATCAGAACAATCTTCCAATTGGCGGATACGGATGTCATTACCGTTAATCTCCTGTGAATCAGTGGGTTGCCAACGCCCAAACGCGATTGAGGTTGGTGTTTGTTGTTTTGGGCCTGTGCAAGAACAAGCCAGTTATACTACAAAAATAAGCTATCACCCACCCTATGGGCTGTCAAGAACGGGGGCGCTACAATCGCCTGAGCAACGCACCGCTTGTCGGTGCCCAACTTCCGGAGGTCGAATGCCCAAAGTCACGATTTATCACAACCCCCACTGCAGTAAATCCCGCCAGACACTGGATTTACTTCGTCAAAAAGGGATCGAGCCCACCATTGTCGAATACCTGAAAACACCGCCGAACGTAGATACGCTAAAAAAAGTACTAGAATTGCTTGGATTACCGCCGTCTGGTCTCATGCGAAAAAAAGAACCAGCCTACAAAGAGGCTGGCCTTGATGACGAGTCATTGTCGGAGGATGCACAAATCGCCGCCATGGTGGCGCATCCCAAGGTGATTGAACGACCTATCGTCGTTAGCAACGGCAAGGCCAGAATCGGGCGGCCGCCGGAATCAGTGCTCGACATAGTGTAAGCGAGAAAATTACGTGACCGATATTCTTGTTCTGTATTACAGCCGTGATGGCGCAATTGAGGCCATGGCGCAGCAACTTGCCCGTGGCATCGAAAAAGCTGACGGCATGCGGGCACGCATCCGAACCGTGCCGGACGTGTCTGCCGTCAGCGAAGCGACTGCCGATTCAATACCGGCGAAGGGTGCCCCCTATGCATCGCTGGGCGACTTGCGCGAATGCAGTGGGCTTGCGCTGGGCAGTCCAGCCTACTTCGGCAACATGGCAGCGCCAATGAAACATTTTCTCGATGGCACCAGCTCACTGTGGTTGAGTGGCGATCTGGTAGGTAAACCTGCAGTGGTGTTTACTTCCAGCTCGGCACCACACGGTGGCCAGGAATCGGCCTTGCTGGCCATGATGCTGCCGCTACTACATCATGGCATGTTGCTCATGGGTATTCCTTTTACCCACGCCGAGCTGACGACAACAACCGGCGGCGGCACACCCTATGGCGCCAGCCACGTCGCCGGGGACGACAATGATCGGCCGCTCAGTACAGAAGAAAAAATACTGTGCCGGGCACTGGGGCAGCGCCTGGCGGAAACGGCACATTCGCTTACATGAACATCGAAAACATGATTGATCGAACAAGCCAACTACGCGCGTGGCACCGCCTGGCAGTGGCCAGTTACGTTCTCCTGACCCTCAATATCCTGGTATGGGAAACCTGGGGTGCACCACCTGACCAGGTGTCGATTTATTTCGGGCTTGGCATGAAACTCCTGCCACTATTGATACCGTTACTGCCGGTACTACGAGGAAATGCCGGGGTCTATATGTGGGTTAGCCTGTTGATGCTTTTCTACATCACGGAGGGAACCGTGCTCGCTTTCAGTGAGTACAAGCTGGGATGGGGCCTGCACAATGAACTGGTTTATGCCGTGACAGAAATTGGTCTGAGTATCACTTTTGTAATCGCTGCCGGGTCCTATATAAGGATAAAGAACCCCAGAGTCCCGAAGTCCTGAACACCACTCGCCAGCCTCACCGGGTCGCTTCCATTTTCTGTATAAAAGGTATTGTGATCCTGCGCTGTGTGGCCAGTGATGCCTTGTCAAGTTCGTCCAGCAGGCCAAACAATACATGCGTATCTCGCGGGTAACGATTTAAAACGTAATTTGCCACTTCGTTGGTCAGGTCAAAACCGCGCTGAGCGGCGCGCAACTGCATTGCCGCTATTTTGTTCTGGTCACTCAATAGCTGCATCTGATACACCAGGCCACTGGCAAGCCGGGTCAAAAGATCCTGCATGATCAGTCCCGAACTGCGTGGACTGGATTTGGCTGTCACGATCAAGGGTGTGTGGCCGCGAACTTCCTCGAATAAAGTAAACAGGGCTCGCTCCCACTCATCACGGCCAGCGATAATATCAACATCGTCAATGCAGACAAAAGCGGAGTCGGAAATACCCGCTAGAATTTCGGGCGACAGACTACTAGCGTCGGCAAGCGGGATATAAACTGGTTGAAACTGGTGGTCGCTGGCAACACGGCAGATTGCCTGCAGTAAATGGGTCTTGCCGGAACCCGACGGCCCCCACAAAAAGAGCACCTCGGCACCAGTGCCGATTGCCATCTCACGGATTTTCCCCACTGCTTCCTGATTTTCGCCAATGACAAAATTGTCGAAGGTGCGAAAATCCCTGAGCTGGACATCCAGTGAAAGTTGTTTCTCCATGGCTTACTTAGCTACGTACCCGATTCAACATGACAAACTAATCCTTGGTATCCCCGGACAACGACTCAACACGTTTATTGATGACAAATACCCAGTAGTAGTGTGCTCCACTGGTAACGGTGGTGATCAGAACGGTATAAATCAGAAACTCCGTCAGTAGCGGCACACTAAATAACTTCGCCTGCTCCAGCAATATTGCTATCACCAGTACAATTTGCATCACCGTGTTCGCCTTGCTGAACAGACTCGCTTCCATTTTTACCGCACCAGACTGGCTAGTGACCACGAGATAGCCACCAATAAGCAAGAAGTCGCGTGATACAACGACCAGTAACAGCCATAAGTCGATGTGGCCCAACAGGGTCAGCGTGACATACGTGCTGAGCATCAACAATTTGTCGGCCAACGGATCAAGCACGCCGCCCAGATGACTTTCCAGATGGAAACGACGGGCAATAAAACCGTCGAGCCCGTCGGATAGGCCGGCAAGGACAAAAACCACTAGCGCCGCGGGATAACTGTGTTCCTGTAACAGCAATATCAGCAATGGAATAATTGCCAGACGGGCGACAGTAATTATGTTGGGGACCTGGGAGAAATTCATAACTTGTGCATTATAGATTTAAATCACTGGCGCAAAAAGCTGTCCTTCCAGTACCCGCGATTGCGCATTGTCGAAGCTGCGCTTACCATACGATCCTCATTATAAGGGGAGTTGGGTGAAAAAGTCGGGTAAAAAATCACTGAATTACCGCGACGCGGGCGTCGATATCGAGGCCGGTGAAACGCTGGTGGAGGCCATCAAACCGGTTGCCAAAGACACCTGGCGGCCCGGGGTGCTGCAGGGACTGGGTGGATTTGGCGCCCTGTTTGAAATCCCGCCGGGAAAATATAAACAACCGGTGCTGGTTTCAGGTACCGACGGCGTCGGCACCAAGCTCAAGCTTGCGATTGATCTGGGCATCCACAACACCATTGGTATCGACCTGGTGGCCATGTGCGCAAACGACATTATTGTTCAGGGTGCCGAGCCACTGTTTTTTCTCGACTACTTCGCTACTGGCAAACTCGAGCAGGTCGTCGCCCGTGCCGTCATTGAAGGCATTGGTGAAGGCTGCCGTCAGGCCGGGGCCGCACTCATCGGTGGCGAAACGGCGGAAATGCCGGGCATGTACGCCGCGGGCGACTACGACCTGGCGGGATTCTGCGTTGGTGTGGTAGAAAAACAAAAGATTATCGATGGATCCAGCGTTGCCATCGGCGATTCTCTGATCGGATTGGCCTCCTCGGGTCCGCACTCAAACGGCTACTCATTGATACGTAAGATTATTGAACTATCTGACACTGCTCTCGACACAGGCTTCGAGGGCAGCACCCTGGGACAGGTACTACTCGCTCCCACCCGGATATACGTCAAGGCAATCTTGTCGCTGCTGGAAAAAATAGATATCCACACCATCGCCCACATAACCGGAGGTGGACTGCCGGGCAACCTGCCCCGTGTTTTGGCAGATAATACCCGCGCAATACTTGATAGTACTGCCTGGGAAGTTCCGCCTGTATTCCACTGGTTGCAGGAACGGGGAAACGTCGACCAGGCGGAGTTGTATCGCACATTAAACTGTGGCGTCGGCATGGTGCTGGCGGTAGCAGCTGACGACACCGATGAAACCATTGGCGTGCTACAGGCCGCCGGTGAGACCGCCAGCGTTATCGGGTACATAGAACAACATGACGGTACCGCCACAGTCGAGATTCGTTGATGGCAACGGAATCCCTGGCTATTGTTATTCTGATCTCTGGCCGTGGCAGCAACATGAAAGCCATCATCGATGCGGCGAGCAGCCAGTCTATTCCCGTCGATGTACGCGCCATCATCAGCAACGACCCGACTGCCGCCGGACTGAAAACCGCACGCCAGACCGGCCTCACAACCCGTGCACTGGATCACAGCAAATTCGAAAATCGTGATTCCTTTGACGCTGCGTTAATTGAGCTGATTGATGAGTACCAACCCGAGCTGGTGGTGCTGGCCGGATTCATGCGTATTCTCGGGGAGACTTTCGTTTCCCATTACGCCGGTCGCCTGATGAATATTCACCCCGCCCTGCTACCGGCGTTCCCCGGTTTCAACACGCATGAACGCGTACTCGATGCCGGTGTCACCCGGCATGGCGCAACTGTTCATTTTGTGACCCACGATGTCGACGCCGGACCGATTATTGTTCAGGCTGCCGTTGAAGTAAGAAATGGTGATTCTGAGTCCGAGCTTGCTGCTCGCGTGCTGGAGCAGGAACACCGCATCTACCCCCTGGCGGTTGGCTGGTTTGCTGAAGGACGCCTCAATATTGTTAAGGGCAATGTGCTGCTTGACGGGGCGCGAAGACCGGAACAAGGGTTGATCTCCGATTGAAGTCGGCAGCAACCCTCGAAAAAGCAGTGGATTTATGGCAAAACGCGGATAACTGTGACTAAATATTAGCCCCCGTTCCGGGAATAAAACACACTGAACCGGCGTCCTCTATCAATCATACGGCCCCAATTCGTGGCCAGAGACCAAACAATAAGCGTTACATGGAAATATTCGACATATTCAACCGCGGCAGGGACTCGCATCAAAAACTCAAGGAGTCGCGTGCACGCTTGTACCGTGTCGCCTACTCGTGGTGTCGAAACGCCGCACTTGCAGATGATCTGGTGCAGGAAACCCTGATCAAGGCCTATCGCAAATCCGATCAGTTGCGTGACCCAAAGGCAGGCCAGTCCTGGCTTTTCAGCATACTGTCGAATTGTTTTAACGACCATTTCCGTCGTAATCGTGAAACAGAGGACATTGATAAAGTCGTTCTGATCGAAGACGCCACCCCCGAGACAAAAACAGATGAATTGCAGATCGTTGACAAGGTGCGCGAGACAGTGGCCCTGCTATCCGAAGGCCAGCGACAAGTAGTGACACTGGTGGATTTGGAGGGATTTAGTTATATCGAGGTTTCGCAGATTCTCGATATACCGATCGGGACAGTGATGAGCCGCCTGTGTCGGGCACGTAACGCGCTTAAAGAACGTCTGCTCACCGAATTTGAGAGACACCCAGGTATGCAGGACGCCGTACTCCGGAGAGTGAAATGAATAACAGAAGCTATATCTCGGACGAATTGTTGAACTCCCTGATCGACGACCAGCTCGATGCAGAGGACAGGGAACAAATTTTTGCACAGATCGCAAAAGATCCTGCGTTGAATAAACGTGTGTGTGAATTACGCAGCTGCCGCGAACTGGTGCAACTGGCCTACCGGAACGTGCCCCCGGCGCCGATCAGAAGCAAGGCCCTTTCTGCTACGCACCCCAGAAATCCCTGGATCTCCGGCATTGCTGCCAGCGTACTGGTGGGCGTGGGTGTGTTAATCGGTACACAGCTGAACATAACGCAAACCGGTGGCGAGGTGCCGATTGCAGTCAGTAATGATGCCGCAGCAACCCGGGTTGCTGTTTCCAGTATTGCGACAACTAAAGTGCTGTTCCATCTCAACAGCGGTGACCCGGAGGTCGGACGTGAAGCACTGGACGAGCTTGAGGGCGTACTGAATTACTACGAGTCCACTGGTGAAAAAGCGATAATAGAATTGATCACCAATGGCGGTGGTATCGACCTGTTGCGTTCCGATACCTCACCGTTTGCGGATCGGGTTCTGGCAATGCAGAAACGCTACCCCAACCTTACATTTATTACCTGTCAAAACACTATCGACAGGCTCAAGCGTGAGCGCGGAATTACCGCCAAACTACTACCGGGCATTGTCGTAATCGACTCTGGGGTGGCGCAAATTATGCGACGCCAACAAGAGGGCTGGGCCTATATTCAGGTCTAGATTTTTTTAACCACAATATTATAAAAACATTTACAGGAGCTACGCGTTATGAAGAAAATTATCGCTATTGCAATTGCCGCTATTGTTGCCTTCGGCTTCAGTGCTACCGGCGCCACGGCCGGCGGCTACGGCAAACAGAAAGTTGTGTATCACCTGAATTATGACAATGGTAAACGCCAGAAAGGCATGCTTCGCAACATCGGCAACCACATCAAGGCTGTTGGTGCGAAGAAACTGGACCTTCGCGTCGTAATGCACGGTAAGGGCTACACTATGTTACAAGCCGCTAATAATGACCTGCAGCTGCAAAACACCATTATCAAACTGAAAGATAAAGGTGTAAAATTCCAGCTGTGCGCCAACACTATTCGTGGTAAAAAGCTTGACGTAGACAAGCTCTTCGGTTTTGATCCGGAGAACGACAAAGTGCCAAGTGGTGTTGCCGAAATCGCCGCACTGCAAAAAAAGGGTTTCGCCTACATTCGTCCGTAAAGCGAAATAAAAACAATAAACCCGATAAAGAATTCCCCTCCTCAGCCCGCCTCCGTGCGGGCTCTTTTTTAGCCACCGATATCTGAGTGGAAAAACCCTAGTTGGCCGGCCCGGGCAGTAAACCATGGTCTCGGAAGCGTCGGTAGTCTTCAAGCACCGCGGCATGATCAAACGCCAACGGCGAAGGCAGTGCATCCAGGCTAAAAACTCCAACCCTTTCAGCATCATCCGCCGCAACCGGCTCCCCTTCTGCATCAGCAATATACACAGCGGTTGCGGTGTGACCACGGGCATCACGAGCGGGGTCTGAATAGACACCCAACAATTCACGCAACCGAATCGTCAGCCCGGTCTCTTCCAGGGCCTCGCGACGTGCCGCATGCTCAATGGTCTCACCGATATCCACGAATCCGCCCGGAATTGCCCAGCCATGGGGTGGATTTTTACGCTTTATCAACACGATCGGCCTGTCGGGTTGATCCGTCAGTTCGATAATTGCGTCGGCCGCCAGAGCGGGTGTTTCAGGTCGAGTCATGGCGCCGGATTTACCCTGTCGGTGTATTTATTCTCAAGCCTTGTGAAATACTGGAATGTCACCATAATCAGGATTACTCCGAATTGATCACTAACTGGCGAGAGGATATCCCCAATATGCCTGAAGGTTTATTCAAACTTCCCTGGTGGGGCATCGTGCTAACCACCCTGGGACTCACCCATATTACCATTGCCAGCGTTACCATCTTCCTGCATCGACACCAGGCTCACCGGGCATTGACACTGCACCCGGTTGTCAGTCATTTTTTCCGTTTCTGGTTATGGCTCACCACCGACATGGTAACGAAAGAATGGGCCGCGATTCATCGCAAGCACCACGCCAAAGTCGAAACAGCAGATGATCCCCACAGCCCACGACAGAAGGGCTTGAATCGCGTCCTCTGGACCGGCGCCCTGCTCTATAACCAGGAGTCACACAACCAGGAAACCATGCGTAAATATGGTTTTGGCACACCGGACGACTGGATAGAGCGGCACCTGTATAGCCATCACAACTGGTTGGGTGTTGTCCTGATGTTAAGTATCGATATGATGATTTTTGGCGTCCTTTCAGGCGCAATTGTCTGGCTGGTGCAAATGCTCTGGATTCCGTTCTGGGCCGCCGGTGTTATCAATGGCATCGGACACTACTGGGGTTATCGCAACTTCGAAGTTAAGGACGCCAGCACCAATATTGTGCCCTGGGGAATTCTGATCGGGGGCGAAGAGCTTCACAATAACCACCATACCTATGCCAGCTCGGCGAAACTGTCAGTACGCTGGTGGGAATTCGACATTGGCTGGTTCTATATTCGTTTTTTGCAGATGTTTGGGTTGGCAGAAGTGAAAAAGCTGCCACCACAGCTTGTTTCCATTCCCTCTAAACAGTACCTCGATCTGGACACGGTGAGGGCGGTAGTTCGCAACCGCTTCCAGATTATGGCGCGCTTTTCGCGTGAAGTGACGAGGCTGGTGCATCGCGAAGAACTGCGCAAGGCCGATCGCCGCGATCACCCAAAATGGGCATCACTACGGCACGCGTCTCGTTTGATGAAAAAGGAAGCGGCACACCTTAGCCAGAGAAATCTTGAACGTTTGCAAATTGTACTCAAAAGTAATGTCGCGCTAAATACCGTTTATGAGATGAAACGCAATCTACAGTCGATCTGGGAACGCTCATCGACGACACAGGAAAATCTGTTGCGGGCGCTGGAAGAATGGTGTCGTCAGGCGGAAGCTACCGGGATTAATGCACTGACAGATTTTTCCAGGAAACTGCGAACCTACACACTGGCACCGGCGACAGCAGCAATCTGACGATTAAATACAGACATGGTCGCTGAGTCTCTGATGCAGTGGACTGGTACGGGGGAAGTGTGCCAGCAGAAATTCCATTTGATCAGCCAACACCTGCTTGCCCTGCAAGTAAACGTACTCCGCATGGGTCGGCGTAAAGGGTATTGCCAGTAGTTCCATGCCTGCCTGCTCTGGCGTCTGACCCGCTTTGTGATTATTACAACGCTTGCAGGCTGTGACCACATTGTTCCACTTGTCAACACCACCCTGACTAAGCGGTTTCACATGGTCCCGCGATAACAGTCGCTGCGGAAACCGATCGCCGCAGTATAGACATAAACGTGCGTCACGTGAAAACAACGCATGGTTGCTCAACGGCGGGGTGTATTTGCGGCGGGATTTCTGGATCGCATGAGCATTGCCATGGGTCGCGATTATGGAATTGATTTCGAGCACACTACGCTTGCCGGTATGTGCATTTACACCGCCATGAATACGATATAGCGTGCAACCCATCGCATAAGCTACCTGACCCAGGTAATAGATGCGGGCCGCATCACGGAAATTTATCCATTCCAGTGGCATGCCAGCTGCATCAGTTCGTAATACCTGTTGATCGAGAGAATACACAAAACACCTGATATGACTCACAATACTGTATCTAGTTATCGCAGAAATTCATGTATTTGTATATATTAAGCAATAATGTCGTCTAAGGTAGTTAGCCACTTCACCAGTTGTTGGCGGTAAAGACGTTACCTCCCCCGGTACTATTCACATGACTCATAAACAGGATTTGGTCGAAACTTATCGATTGCTGCGGCAACACGGGCTCAACGATTCCCATAGCGGTAATGCCTCCATCCGCGACAATGACACAGTCTGGATCACACCCACCGGTGCCTGTGCCGACACTCTGAAACAAGGGGATCTCGTTGCGTGCGGCATAGACGGAACCTCCGGTGAGCATGCGTCGCTGGATACTCCCTTGCATATCGCTGTGTATCAATCGAATCCTGAAGCCCGCTGTGTATTGCACAGCCATGGCCCCTATACGGTTGCCATTACCATGGATGGCAATGACTATGTGCCGCCTGATTTCGAGGGCGCCTATTACTTCCGGCACGTACCGGTGCTCACAATTCCGTATCAGGATTATCTGGACGAGTCGCCCGGGCAGGTGAGCCGGTCACTGATGAAACATCGTATTGTCGTGGTACGGGGTCATGGTGCGTATACCTGTGCCGAAACAATCAACCTGGCCTACAAATGGACCAGCTCGCTCGAAAGCTCTGCCAAAACAACTTTCATCGCTAAACTGTCAGGCACCCTGCCGAATAGAAATTCTTTCTGATTCGAAAATACTGGCGCCCATTTTGCAGATTTGTTGTGGCAATGAATGAAAGCGATTGATCGCTCTCGTGGGACGGGGCCACCACCTGGGCAATAAATGAGCAGGGAGTGACTCTGGCGCGGGGCGGTTTTTACTTAATCTTCACCTCTTTATACATCACATGTTTGCGAACGCGCGGATCGAATTTCTTCATTTCGAGTTTGTCCGGCTGGGTGCGCTTGTTCTTGGTCGTGGTGTAGTAGTGCCCGGTACCGGCACTGGAAACGAGTTTAATTTTTTCACGTACGGCTGCCATATTGCTACTCCCCTGATAACCCGTGTTTAGACTTTCTCGCCGCGGGCGCGGATATCGGCCAGCACGGCATCGATACCCTTCTTGTCGATAGTGCGTAACCCGTGATGGGATATGCGCAGGCGCACCCAACGGTTCTCACTCTCAACCCAGATACGGCGCTGGTGCAAATTAGGCAGGAAACGACGACGCGTTCTGTTCTTGGCGTGCGACACGTTGTTGCCCGACATGGGGCGCTTACCTGTAACCTGACAAACCTTGGACATTTTTCTGGATCCCTGCTGAATTTTATCTGACCCCTGAAACCTGGGCGCATCGACCCGGTTCCGGGCCAAAATGAGGAGGGCTTTATACCAGAATCAACTGTCATTGGGTAGCCCCGATGCCCCAAGCCATCTTATAGAAACGCCTATAAAAGACCCAATTCGGCGAACGAGGCAACCTGGCCATCGCCCACCACAAGATGGTCCAATACACGGATGTCTACCAAGCCCAGGGCGTCTTTGAGCCGTTGAGTCAGCTGTTCGTCGGCGCGGCTGGGTTCGGCCACGCCACTGGGGTGGTTGTGGCTCAGAATGACTGCGGCGGCATTGTGTGCCAGCGCCTTTTTTACCACCTCCCGTGGATAGACCGCGGCCCCGTCCAGAGTACCCTGAAACAGTTCCTCGAAGGCCAGCACCCGGTGGCGGGTATCCAGATAGAGACAACAGAATACCTCCCGTTGCTGATCGCGTAGTTGCGCCACCAGGAAGGCCCGGGTTTCGTCCGGCGAGGTCAATGCTTGCCCCCGCTCAACCGTCTGCCCCAGATATCGCCGGCTCATTTCCAGTACCGCCTGTAGCTGCGTAAATTTAGCAGCACCCAGTCCCGGTGCTTCACAGAAAACATCCTGAGGTGCAAGCAACAGGGTCCGCAGATTACCGAAACGGGAAAGCAGATCGCGGGCCAAATCCACTGCTGTTTTACCGGCAACACCGGTGCGCAGGAAAATAGCCAGCAGTTCGGCATCAGACAGTGCAGCGGGTCCCCGAGACAAGAGTTTTTCCCGTGGTCGCTCGGCTTTCGGCCAGTCGGATATGGGCATGGCTACCTCCATGTAGCGTAAAAAACAGCACTGGGGCCGTTTGATTAGTTTTCTGCGTAATAGCGCATTACACTCTACCATATGGCGAGTTTGACCAATAAACGGATTTTGCTGGGGCTGACCGGTGGCATCGCTGCCTATAAATCAGCCGACCTGGCGCGAAGGCTTCGAGATGCGGGTGCCGAGGTGCGCGTGGTCATGACCCGGGCCGCAGAGGAATTTATCACGCCGCTGACCATGCAGGCCGTCAGCGGCCAACCGGTGCATCGCCACCTGATGGACAAGGCGACTGAATCCGGGATGGGGCATATTGAACTCGCTCGCTGGGCTGATTTGATACTGGTGGCACCGGCCAGTGCTAACTTCATGGCCAAGCTCAACCAGGGTCGTGCCGATGACCTACTCAGCACGGTGTGTCTCGCGACCGGGGCAACTATCGCCCTGGCACCGGCGATGAATCAGCAGATGTGGGCCAACCCGGCAACCCAGCGCAATGTTTTTGGACTGAAACAACTGGGCATCCATCTCTTTGGTCCCGCCAGCGGCGACCAGGCTTGCGGCGAAACCGGCCCCGGCAGAATGCTGGAACCCGATGAAATCGTGGTGAAAGCAGGCACATTATTCGAAACCGGCGCACTGGCAGGTCTGTGTGTCACCGTCACCGCCGGGCCTACCTGGGAAGGCATCGACCCGGTGCGTGGCATCACCAACCGCAGCTCGGGCAAGATGGGCTACGCCGTCGCCGAGGCGGCTGTCGAGGCCGGAGCACGTGTCGTTCTAATTTCCGGTCCCACCTCCCTGGCGGCACCGGACAGGACACGCCGGGTGAATATATCCAGTGCCGAACAAATGATTCAGACGGTAATGGACAATATCGAGCAAACCGATATTTTTATTGGCGTTGCTGCCGTCGCCGATTACCGACCCAAAGTGCCCGCGCAGGACAAGATCAAGAAAAATGCGCCAACACTGACGCTTGAGTTGGTGCGAAATCCCGATATTCTTGCCTCCGTCGCCGCCCGTTCCGATGCACCGTTCACCGTCGGCTTCGCCGCAGAAACGAACGATGTTCTTGAAAATGCGCGACAAAAATTGCACGACAAGGGTGTCGATCTGATTGCTGCCAATCAGGTAGGCCAAGTGGACAAAGGATTTGATGCCGAACACAATGCCCTGACCCTGATTGACAAAGAGGGCACCACAGAACTCGGTGAGCAAACTAAAACAAAGCTGGCCAGAAAACTCATACAACAAATCGCGAAACGATTTCATGCAAAAAATACAACTAAAAATTCTCGACAAACGTATCGGTAACGAATTTCCCCTCCCCCAGCATGCAACAGATGGATCCGCCGGCATGGATATGCGGGCCTGTCTTGATGAGCACATTCGTGTTGAACCCGGCGAAACCCATTTAATTCCCACGGGCCTGGCAATTCATATTGCTGATCCCGGTCTGGCAGCTGTTTTATTGCCCCGTTCCGGCCTCGGCCACAAGCACGGTATTGTGCTGGGTAATCTTGTCGGTCTGATTGATTCGGATTACCAGGGACAGGTATTTGTATCGGTGTGGAATCGCAGTGAGCATAGCTTCATCATTGAACCCGGTGACCGTATTGCACAAATGGTGTTTGTGCCGGTGGTGCAGGCCGAGTTCGAAGTCGTCGATGAGTTTGATACCAGTCATCGTGGTGCCGGTGGCTTTGGCCACTCCGGTAAGAAATAATCGCGCCGGATAGATTATGACTGCCCAGACACTTGCGCCGGAGATCTTCAAGGCCTACGACATCCGCGGCATCGTCGGCCAGTCGCTCACGCCCGAAACTGCAAAACAGATTGGCCGGGCGCTGGGCTCGGAGGCGCTGAAGCGCAAGCAAAAAAAGATTGTTGTTGCGCGTGACGGACGCCTCTCCGGTGCCGAATTGATTGGCGCTCTCAGTCAGGGCATTGCCAGCACCGGTGTGGACGTGATCAATATCGGCATGGTACCGACACCGGTGCTGTACTTCGCCACCTTTCACCTCGGGACACACTCCGGGATCATGGTCACCGGCAGTCACAATCCCCCGGATTACAATGGCTTTAAAATGGTGCTGGGCGGGGACACCCTGTCCGGTGAAGACATTCAGGCACTAAAACATCGTATCGAGAAAGGAGAGCTCGAAAACGGTAAAGGCGTAATCTCCATCGCCGATGTGCGTGAATCCTATCTCGAAAGAATAACCGGTGATATCAAACTGGAACGCGAGATGAATCTTGTTGTCGACTGCGGCAACGGAGTCGCTGGTGAACTGGCACCGGAACTGTTCCGACGACTCGGTTGCAATGTGAAAGAATTATATTGCGAGATCGATGGCAGGTTTCCCAACCATCACCCCGATCCCAGTCGCCCTGAAAATCTTCAGGAGCTGATTGAAGCCGTTCAGTCTGACGAAAGTATCGACGTCGGCCTGGCCTTTGATGGAGATGGTGACCGACTTGGCGTAGTCACGCCTGATGGTGAAATCATCTGGCCCGATCGGCAGCTGATACTTCTTGCTCGCGCCGTACTTGCCGACAACCCGGGGGGCGAGATTATTTATGACGTAAAATGTTCACGTACAGTTGATACGGCCATTCGCGAGGCTGGCGGCAAGCCCACCATGTGGAAAACCGGCCACTCTTTTATAAAAAAGAAATTGAAAGAATCCGGCGCCTTGCTTGCGGGCGAAATGAGCGGTCATATTTTTTATCAGGAGGGCTGGTATGGATTTGACGACGGCCTCTACGCTGCGACCCGCTTGCTGCAACTTTTGTCTCGGGAAGAACGTTCACCGGCCGAGATTTTCGCTGACTTGCCGGATACTATTAATACGCCGGAACTGAACATGCGCTTTGAGGAAGGCGAAAATCACACTATTATCAAAAAACTGGTAGCAGAGGCGGATTTCCCCGATGCCACCGTGACCACTATCGATGGTCTGCGCGCCGATTTTGAAGATGGTTTTGGTCTGGTGCGGGCCTCCAACACCACGCCGGTGCTGGTGCTGCGTTTTGAGGGAGACAATGAAGCGGCGTTGGCGCGCATTCAATCTGCCTTTCGCAGCCTGCTACAGAAAGTTGCGCCGGATGCTGATTTACCTTTTTAACTCCCGCCAGAAATATATCGGGGCGAAACTCCTCACGGTTTTTCGCCAGTGAGCCCCCGGTAAAATCCAGCTATGACGATCTGCCCGGCAATAACGCCGGGCAGTCGCAACTTATATTTATTATCTAAAAGGCTCCCCTCCTCCATATTCGATTGTCCAATCCGGTTTTTTGAGCTGGTCAATCGATTCCGGAAAACGGCCAGATAACATCAATAGGTTACTGACCAGAGCGGGGACCACTATACGGCGCACGGAACCCGGCGTATGTGACTAAAGTCACACAGACTTTACCTGTACTCAGATTCAGACGAGATCTCGCCTGGAGTATTGAGCTAGAGTCTCAGCAGAAGTCAATTCGATGGTACCCCGGTGCAATTTGATACAACCGTGATTTTGCTCCAATTCTTTCAACAAGCGACTCATCACTTCACGTGAGGTCCCCAATTCGTTTGCCAGTTCCAGATGGGTAATGGTCAGTTTTCCGTCCTTATTCTGGTCAAAGAGTTGATACAGAGTGCACGCTAACCTGCTATCCAGACGTTTGAAAACGACTTCCTCCACCAGATCCATCACATCGTGCAGACGCCGTGCCAGGGTCGATAGCACAAAATTACGGAAACCGGGAGATCCGGCTAACGCTATCTGAAATTGTTCCGGGCTCAGACTCAGTCCAGTCACCGTGGTCTCGGTAATAGCCTCGGCATTGTAGGGAGTGTCATCCACCAGGCTGGTGAGTGCTAACACACAAATATCACCCGGTTTGACACGGTACAAAACAATTTCACGCCCGCCTTCGGAAACCTCGTGCACACGCACACTGCCGTTGGCTACCAGCATGAAATTTTGGCAGGGATCGCCCTTATTGAGCATGATCACATCTTCAGGCACCGTGACAACTTCAGCCGCTGCCACGACTTCCAGCCACACCGAATCGTCGAGATTCGCCAAAGACGTAAAGGAAGACAAAAGCGCCCGCTTTGGTGCCGAAATAGCTGTCGAAACCCCCATTTCCACAAACCCCCTGAACCGCATAAACTATTCAAGAATAGACGTTTTTTCCTACGCCAGATACCTCTAATTAGTCTGGGGAAAATGTGTGTTTTTCTGGCCCTGTATCATGCTGCCCATGCCGAGCGCGCCGGGTACAAGTTGAGTGATACTGTAAAAATTCCCGGCCACCGGATGCCAAGCAGTTTTTGACAACAAAACCGCCGCAGTCACAATTGACACCACTAAAACATCCAGCGCACAGCTGATCGCAGCGTGGCTGTATTAGCTTATTGCAATCTTTTTTTGTTTTTGATTGACAGTTTCTGGATACGCCTGGCCCCGGACTACCCGTCGCTTCACCGGGTATCTACCGCGTCACGACCCAATCATGTTTTAGGCAGGGTAACACCCGTTTGACCCTGATACTTGCCACCGCGATCCCTATAGGAGGTCTCACATTCCTCATCAGACTCAAAGAACAGCATCTGCGCCACACCCTCATTGGCATAAATCCTGGCCGGTAGTGGTGTCGTGTTGGAGAACTCCAGCGTGACATGGCCTTCCCACTCCGGTTCCAGCGGCGTCACGTTTACAATAATCCCGCAGCGGGCATAAGTTGATTTACCCAGACATATCGTTAACACGCTTCTTGGAATACGGAAGTATTCCACCGTGCGGGCCAGCGCAAATGAGTTGGGCGGGATAATACAAACATCCCCCTTGAAATCGACAAAACTGGTGTGATCAAAATCCTTGGGGTCCACAATTGCGGAATTGATATTGGTAAATATCTTGAATTCGTCCGAACACCGGACATCGTAACCGTAACTTGAGGTGCCGTAGGAAACAATGCGCCCGTCGCTGTCCTCGCGCACCTGTCCTGGCTCAAAAGGTTCAATCATGCCTTGCGTTTCCGCCATTTGGCGAATCCACTTGTCAGCTTTAATGCTCATACTGAATTACTTACCAAATATGTATTGTATCGCTCTGCGGGGCGCGGCGGATCATATCAAATTATGCCATCGAACACGATTCGACCCGAATCGGATCCGGCACCTGACCTGGTAAGGAATTGGCGGGGTTGACCACGATAGTCCATGGGCTAAAACCAGGCAAATTAAACAGAGGGCAGGGTGAATCTAGACACCAAGTGGTTCCGGACGTCCGATGCCAAAACCTTGCGCAAAATCAACGCCGATACTTTTTAACTCGTTGATAATATCCTTGTCTTCCGCATATTCTGCAATAGTCTTCAGACCTGCCACGTGACCCACATCATTAATCGCCTGAACAATCTTGGCGTCCATTGCATTGTTCTTGATGTTGCGTACGAAACTGCCGTCTATCTTCAGGCAATCAACCGGGATTGACTTGAGATATGAAAATGAGCAAAGACCACTGCCAAAATCATCCAGCGCAAAACTGCAACCCAGACTGCGGATACCATCTATAAACTCTACTGCCAGGCGCATATTGGAAATGGCCGCCGTCTCAGTGATCTCGAAGCCGATCTGCCGGGGCGTCAAATGATAATGATCTATTTGCCGCTTGATATAGTCGAACAGATTACCATCACTCAGGGAGGTGCCGGAGAGATTGATAAAATGTTTGTCAACGCCATTCTTGCCGGATTTGGCGTCTGATTCTGCGGCCAAATGTGAAAACGCCCTGTTTATTACCCAACGGTCAATCGCGGGCATCAGGTTAAAGCGCTCCGCCGCTGGAATAAACGCACCGGGCGGTACCAATTCGTCGTCACGATCGCACAACCGCAATAGAAATTCCGCGTGTCCACTAACACCGTCATTCAATGATCGAATGGTCTGGCGATACAATGTGAATCGATCATCGCTCAATGCTTCATTGATGCGCGATACCCACTGCATCTCACCGCGGCGGCGCGTCAGCTCCTCATCACCGCTTTCAAACACATGAATGCGATCACGCCCCAGATCCTTGGCGGCATAACAAGCCATGTCGGCAGAACTTAACGCATCGGTCGCACTGACAGTGTCGCCATCTATCATCACCAACCCGATACTGGCGCCAACCGTAAAGGGTTTGCCATCCCAGACAAAACGAAAATTGTGAATCGTCTGCCTCAGTGCCTCGGCTATGTTGTAAGCCCGGTTCATCGGGCAACTTTCGAGCAAGGCACCAAACTCGTCGCCACCCAGACGCGCCAGGGTGTCACTTTCGCGCACCCGCTCTTTTAATGCATGCGCCAACTGACGCAACAACTCGTCACCGGCGATATGCCCACTGGTATCGTTAATCACCTTGAACTGGTCGAGATCGATATACAGCAGCGCATGGGTCAGATGGCGTACGCGCGCGCGTTCCAGTGCTCGTTCTACCCGACGCTCAAACTCATGACGATTCACCAAATCGGTCAGGGAATCGTGGAACGCCATATGGCGAATAGTTTCCTGCGCCTGACGATGTGCATGGCGGGTCTTGGCTTCGCTCAACTCGCGCTTGATGGCGGGGGCCAATCGAGCCAGGCTGCCTTTCATAATGTAGTCGTGGGCACCGGACTTCATGGCTTCCACAGCAATATCTTCACCCATGCTACCGGATACGATAATAATGGGGACGTCCAGACCCGAGTCCTTGACGACTTGCAGTGCCGCAGTGGAATTGAAATTGGGCATGTTGTGATCGGTTATCACCAGATCCCACTCCCGATTTTTCATTTCCTGCGCCATCTCCATCTCAGTTTCGACTCGTTGGTGCACAGGCGCATATCCGCCCTGCTTCAACTCGCGTAACAGCAGCAATGCGTCGTCTTCGGAATCTTCAACAATGAGTACGCGAATTGGAATAGACATCTAACTTCCTTGTGGTGGCAGTATGCCCGGCGTCCAGAACGTCATGGTCAACTGCGCAACACTCTGGAACGGGTGCCGCGGTGCCAATTCTGCGCCACAAATGCCCTTTTTGACAAACGGGATACTGGAATGTATCACTTGTTTTCCCTCAATATTAAGCGGATCTCCTCCCACTGAATATCTTTTTCAATTTAGCACATAAAAGAAAACTCGCACGCAAAGATTCGCCGGAAACGGGCCAAAACCCTGCATCACTGCATTTAGCCCTAAAATCCGTATGGCCTTATCGACAGAAGCACCAACTACAGGCAGATGCAAACCCGGGCATCATGCGTTCGGAAAGGTGAAGAAGAACGTCGCCCCCTTGCCTTCTTTTGCCTCCGCCCAGATGTGGCCGCCGTGGCGATGGACAATGCGTTGCACGGTGGCGAGTCCGATGCCGGTGCCCTCAAATGCCGTATGGTGGTGCAAACGATGGAACGGTTTAAACAGTTTATCGGCATAGCGCATATCGAAACCCACGCCATTGTCTCTGACAAAATAGACCGGGCCTTCCTTGTCGTCGTGCGCTACAACTGTGCGTCCAAACTCAATGCGTGCACGAGTCTGTTTACTGGAATATTTACAGGCATTCCCGAGCAGATTGTCGAGCATCAAGGCGAGTAATTTTTTATCGCCGACCACCGTCAGGCCTTCCTCAATCTGCCAGTCGACCTCACGGGTCTCATCCGTGAGGCAGAGCCGCTCGACGGCCGATTTGGCAAGCGCACTAAGATTGACCGTGATCTGTTGTACTTCGCTGCGGGTAACACGACCCAGTTCCAGAATGTCGTCAATGAGTTCCGCCATACGACGGCTGGCGCCGATAATGCGCTCAAATTGTTCCTTTTCCTCCACATTCAGCTTGTCGCTGGCGTCTTCCTTCAGGATCTGGCTGAACCCCATAATGGAACGCAACGGGGAGCGGAGATCATGGGA
>JBGMQT010000017.1:0-5728 GCA_048060695.1 Acidiferrobacterales bacterium | reverse complement strand
GCTCGGTAATGTCGGTGGCAGTACCGACGTAACCCACCACCTCGCCCGCGGCGTCCAATTCCGCTTCCGCCAGAACCAGCAACCAGGTGATTTTGCCGTCCGGACGTTGGTAACGGCATTCGGCACTGAACGGAACGCAATCTGCCGTGGCTTGATACCACCGCGCGAATACCCGTTCCCGATCTTCCGGGTATAGTGCCTGGGCCCAGCCCTCGCCAAGCGCCTGCGCTTCACTCAAGCCGGCCAGTTCCCGCCACCGCTCGTTGGTGTAGACGCAATTGCCCTGGGCGTCGGTATTGAAGATTCCCACCGGCGAGACCCTGGCCAGGGTCTTGAAGCGGCTCTCGCTTCGCCCAAGGGCCGATAGCGATTCCCTGGTATTTTTCTGCATCTGGTTAATGGCGTTTACTACCAGATCGAGCTCATCCGGCTCCTGTTTACGGTTACTTTTGCGATCCAGGTCCAGCTGTTTATCCAGCTTGTTGATGTCCATTGCACCGGCAAAATCCGCGATCCGGATCAAGTGCCGGGTGATCAATGCGTGAAAAATAATGAGGATGAAGGCTGCGACCAAAAAGGTCTTGATGCCGTTGCTGACAAGAATCACCCAGACTTTGCTAATAAGACGTTGATACACACCCGACAGGCTGGCGATCACAGTCAGTGTACCGATTTGGATATCCCGTCCGCGGTGAGGATAGATCATGGGAAATTGCCGGGATATCACGTTCCTGGATTGCGGGGTTCCCACGGACACCCACACTTTTTCCTGATCCCGAACTTCCAGAAATTGCATATCGCGGAGCTGGGAAATGCCCTCCAGATGAGTCCTGAGTTCCTTGGTATCCGAGACCCACAGGGTGGCAGTCAAGGCTTTCAGGTGTACGTCCTGGGTCTGCTGCAACCGATTCTCGATCAGACTAATATCGCTAACGTAATCCCGCCGCAACTGAATAGCGGTGATCAGCAACGTAATCAGCGAGCTGAATAGCACCACATAAATGATGAGGCGTCGGGCGATACCGGACTGAAAAATTTTCCGATTTAGATTCAGCATGTCGTCATTTTCCGACAACCGGCGCCAAAATTCGCTGGAAGGCGCGCTGATAGCTGCCATCGGCCTTCATGGCGCGTAAGGCAGCAGCAAGTTTGGGCACCAAATGCTTGTGTTTCTTATGCAAGTACACATAGGTACTCCGGCGCGCCAAGGGCGGCTCCAGCATTTTTACCCCGCGAATACGGTGTTGCTTAATGTAGCCGAGCCCGACCCAGCGCTCATAGACGACCACATCTACCCGATCTTTTAACAACAACGTGAAAAGCTGGTTGGCGTTCTTGACCTTGGTGAGTGTGGCCGTCCCGGTTATATTTCGTTCGAGGATCTTCCAGCCTGTGACAATGGCGACTGAATACGGTTTAAGACTACGCCAGCCAGTCACCGGAAAATCCTTATTTCTGGTAAAAACAACAAACTCCAGATCGATGATTTTTTCAGGCACCCATATCAAATTGGGATAGGTCTTCTGCAACCCTTTGATTCTGAGCAAATCACCGTCATCAATGCCAATGTTGGCGTTGATAAGCGCCCGCTCCGCAGGCAAGTTGACCGATTCAAGTTTATAGCCGATACGTTGCAGTGCTTCACCCACAACAACATCAGCAAATCCAGATTGTGAGTCATTGGATAAGGGCGACGTAAACGCTGTATTTAACACCAGGGTCTTCTGGGCATAAACCAACCCGGGATACGCATGCCCAGCCACCAACACGGCGAGAATAACTACGGTAGGTTTACACCACTGCATAACCCTCCTCAATCATGTATACAATATAAACCATTATTACCGTTCCCGGTTTTCAGTTGTAAAGCCCTGCCCCAGGTTCATTGGTTCACAAAAGCTGCTCTCCCAGCGCAAAATAAAACGTCGCCCCCTGGCCTTCCTCGGCCTCGACCCAGATACGGCCGCCGTGACGGTGGAGTATGCGTCGTACGGTGGCGAGCCCAACGCCGGTACCTGGAAAATCCTCCTCCGTATGCAAACGCTGGAAGGCACCGAAGAGTTTATCGGCGTACCGCATATCAAATCCAACACCGTTGTCTTTGACAAAATATACATTTTCGCCGTCCTGCCGGGTTACGCCAAACTCGATTTCTGGATTCTCCGCCTTGCCAGTGTATTTCCAGGCATTACCGAGAAGGTTGTCGAGAACAATTTGTAACAAATGACTGTCTCCTTCAACATTAATTCCAGAAGCGACAGTCTGCTTCACCTTCCGATCAGGTTCACTTTCTTCAAGCCCGCCCAGCACCTCGGAGGCCATAATACTCAGCTGTACTTTTTCGCGCCGGATCTCTTGACGAGTAACACGGGAAAGTTGCAATACATCATCGATAAGAACTGACATGCGCTGGGCGCCCCGGCGCACGCGTTCCAGATTATCCCTACTCTCGGCATTCAACCGATCTGCACTGTCTTCCAGTACCGCCAGGCTAAAGCCGTCTATGGCACGAAGTGGGGCACGTAAATCATGTGACACGGAATAGGAAAATGACTCCAGCTCCTTGTTGGCTGCCTCAAGTGCCGTGGTGCGCTCGGTCACAAGTTCCTCCAGGTGATCGCGATGTTTTTGCAGTTGCTGTTGTGCCTGCGACCGTTCTATCTCCGCAGTTGCGCGGGCTGAGAATATCTGCAGGATCTCGGATACCTGTTCGATATGTTTCAGAGGTTTGCTGTCAAGAACTACCATGAGCCCGATTGGAGTACCCTTCGAGCTAAATAGTGGAGTCCCGATGTAGCTTTGTGCATTCATATCAACCAGTAGCGGGTCATCTGGAAACAGCTCTTGTACGTTGTTCGAGTAGGTGCACGTTTCCTGTTTGATGACATTGGCACAAGGCGTGTTTGCGAGCGGATAGGAGATGTTATCGGTGATTTCGCCATGTGTACACGCCACGATCGTCTCCACGGTATCCATTTTATTCTTGTCCACCAGACCAATAAAAACAGAATCTGCGTCAAACACCTTGGCAAGCTGTAAAACAAGTTGCTGGAAGAAAGTATCCCCGATCTGTGCCGAGACACCGGCGGCAATATCATTTATTGCCTGCTCGACACGCTTGCGTTCCGAGATATCAACAATGGTTACCAGGTCTGCTGGCCGGCCGCCATATTGAATGGTACCGGAGAATATTTCGACCCAGATTGTCTCGCCAGATTTTGTCAGGCTACGACAGGTATAATTTTGTATTACATCAGGCGCGCCACGTTGCTTCTTTCCGGCTTGCTCAATAACCTGCTGCATGTCGTCGGGATGTATTATTCTGCCAAGCCACTCTCTGGGTTTCCACGCCATCATCGTGGAAAAATCGTACCCACTCATTCGGGAAATTGCCTGATTAACGTATTTAAAAACATCGTCTTGAATTATTACGATGCCAAGCATTGATTGTTCCGAGATCAATCTGAACTTCTCTTCACTTTCTCTTACGGCCTCCTCGACACTTTTGCGTTCAGTGATATCCCGTACTATCGCTTGCACATAGACTTCACCATCGATTTCAATTCGGTTCAGACCAACCTCTGCATACCAAGGAGAGCCATCATATCGTACATGCCGCCATTCAAAGGATTGTGGTATTCCCTCAATAACAGCATTCAATTTCTCCATCGCCTTATCGGCTGAGGCGCGGCCATCGGGCTGATATTCCGGTGAAAAAGCCATTGGTGTACTGCCAACGATATCGTCGCGCTGGCAACCAAACATTTCCAATGTCTTTGTATTGCAGTCAATAAAGCGATCGCGACTCATAAGAATAATGGCATCATTTGCGTTCTCAAAAAGTACGCGGTATTTCTTTTCACTGGTGCTCTGCTCAATCTCTGCGCGTTTCATCTCGGTGATATCCCGCCCCTCGGGTATTAACATGGTGATCCGACCGGTATCGTCTCTCGATGGTTTCATGGAAAAGTCTATCCAGTGCAACGCGCCATCAGGCCCGGGCAAGTCCATTTCAAAACGCACCATTTTACCGGCGGCCGCCTCTTCTACAGCAGCATGCAACTGTTCCTGCAGTTCCGGGTTATGCGCAAACCAGGCCGTTTCCCAGAATTTTTTTCCCACTACATCTGACTCAGCAAGATTGCCAAAGGTCAGTGCCGTCTTGTTTATCTCCAGTAAAATGCCGTCGGGCGACAAAACCCCGGTCATTTCATAAGTCTGGTCAAAAATGAAACGAAACTTCTGGTCAATGTCAGAAAGTGCTTTACTCGACTTCTCCCGCGATAGCTGCAACCACTGGATATGTTCAGCTATTGCCAGTGACATAAACAGGAGCAATATAATAAGTGTGATCCTGCCACCACCGTCCAGAACAGAATGACTTTCGACAAAACCCAGTTGAACAACTATCTGAACCATCCCCCCAATGAATGTAGATAACATTCCCAGTACAATAAACCGGGCCGATGTATTCTGCTTTCTCCATCCAATCACACCCATGAGGAATAAAAACAGGGTCGTAATGAGTATTAGCGGTATATTGATCACCATCGTAATCAAAGGACCGGCCACCAGTTCCATTAAAAATGTAATCAACCAGGCAATCACCAAAGCATAATGTAAACGCTGCACATACTTGCTCTGCGTCGCGGTCGACAGGATCGCACGGCCGTAATATAGAAACGCGATCATCGCCAGGCTGAGTAACATCGGGAGAAAGTGCCGGCTAGCTTCAGCAATATTATTGCCGAAGAACATTTGTGCATAGCCGTCGTTAAACAGGAATAGACCACCAATACTGGCAATAAATAGAACCAGGTATAAGTACCTTGTCTTGCGAAAAAACAGGAACAGGAGAAAATTGATTACCAGGAATACGACGAGTAACCCGTAAAACACGCCAATCCAGAAGGACTCAACACGATCGAAATTGGCAAACGCGGGTTCGGACCAGAGCCAGAAATTCAGTTTGATAGCTGCCTGATTCTGGAAGCGCAGATAAACGGTGCGCTCTTGTCCAGGATTCAGCGGTAATTTAAAGATTATTCGGCGATGCGGAATATCCCGACTGGCATAGGATCGAAGATTTCCCGACCGGGTTACCTTCCAGGTCCTGCCATCCTGCCCCGCGACATACAGGTCCAGATAGTTTGTGTTGGCAAAACGCTGATCCAGCAACCAGCGAATCTGACCTGATTCATTTTTTAGCTGTAGTCGAATCCAGAATACCGACCTGGAATATCCGAGGCCCGGCTGATTTTTATCAAAGGTTCGGTACTTGTCCCGATACTCAGGACGGGTGATGTCGTTTATGGTCAACTTGCCGCTGGAATCTTCGAGTACGCTGATGTATCGACCGAGCGGATAGACTTCCTGTGTTTCATTCAGTCGCAATACGGGGTTCGCATACAATACCGACGGTGATAATATGATGGCACAGAAAATCAAACGCGATTGAGCCAGATTGCGGCTTATGCGACAGCAAGCAGTAAAGAAGTTCTTTGTCTCACAACACATGTTCATCGGTTTGTCCCTGCTACACTTGCAATATCCCTTTATTCCACCTGATGGCGCAAACTGTCTAACGTGGAAACCTGGTGTCAGAAAACTTTTCTAATAATCATGCTTATTTTCTGTCCGGCGCATTCAGATTCAATACCAGCCAATAGAGACCGAGCTGGCGTACGGCTTCCATGAATTGGTCAAAATCCACCGGCTTGCGGATGTA